>JAISHQ010000084.1 GCA_031262465.1 Rikenellaceae bacterium | reverse complement strand
CACCGGGTGCGGGTGCGAACCAACAGGGCGACGGCATCGCGCACCAACGCCGCGTCGATCTGCTCGGCGTAAACCACCTCGAACCACGGTTCGAGCACCCCCTGCAAAAAGGGAATATTTTGGTCGATGACGATCTTCATGGGCGATTTACGGGGCAGTGCTTTTGTTGAACGAGGGTTTTCCGATCAGCTCGGAGCGGGTGTCCAAATTATCTTGAGTATCAGGAAAATCCCGGCAAACGTATTGATAAATGTCGTAAGCCAAATATTCGTAGAGGAAGCATTTTTTATAGCCGCTGTTGTCGTCCAACAGCTCTTCGATCGGGCGCAGGGAGTTGTTGTAGTTGCTCAGCTCGTTGCGCAGGGAGACCCCCTCGCGGGTGCTGTCGGCGATCATCCGGTTGGTCAGCTCGCGCAATTGGTTGCAGACCACCTCCAAGACCGGCAGGGCCACGTTGTCGCGCAGGGTGTGCCCCTGCATGAAATAGAAGACATTCTCCTCGGTCACGCCCCGTTGTTGAATTTGACGCTCAAACGCCTGTGCCTGTGGCGTTTCTACACCTCTTCGACGGCGGCGATCGAGAATGGCCAGCCGTTTGTCGACCTGCCGCTGCAACCACTCTAAGGTGTATCGCCCGTTCTCCCGCAGGTCGAGGTAGTTGATCCGCACGGTATTTTTGAAGTCGTTGAGCGTGAACGAGTTCTGCGAGCTATTGCGCGCCGAGAGGGCGTACCGGAGAAAGACCGGGTAGATGATTTTGGAATAATCGGCAAAAAACTGCTCGAAATCGAAGATCATCCGGTCGTTTTTCGTCGCCTTGACACACAGGGCGTGGAGCGAGGGGGGGTAGCAGACGAAATTTTCGGTGGCATAAGCGTAAGTCTGAAAGAGATAACGCTCGCCGTTGACCGCCTGCGACTGCTCGCTGAAGTCGCCAAACAGGTAGTCAAAATCGCTGTCGACGCAGAGAATCAGGTTTTTACCGCTCTGGGGCAGGAATTTTAGAACCACCTTTTTGCCCTTGGCCAAATCCTGACGCACCGGCACACTGATCTCGAATTTCAACCGGTCGTTTTCATACGGATCGAGCACGCCGCGCCAAAAGGCCACGTCGTTGTACCCCTCGACAAAGACCCGCACCAGCTGGTACTTGGTCCCTTTGAGGGTGCTCGCGGCATCGAAATATTTCGAGGAAAAAGAGTCGGTCAGTCGGGCCATTTTCAAGCCTATTACTTATTCACAATCAGGTCATTGATCTCGGTCACGTGACCCACCCAACCGTTCATAATCAGGGCGGGCGAATGGGTCGAGAGGATGATTTGTGCCCGGGGGTTGATCTGCCGGATGTTTTCGATCAGGCAACCTTGCCAATCGAAATGGAGCGAGATTTCCGGCTCGTCCATCAGCAAAATGGCCGGCCGGTCGTCCTCGGTCAGCGCGGTCGTCAGGATCAACAACAGCTGTTTTTCGCCCGAAGAGAGGGTGTATGGCGTGATTTTGCCCCACGGCGTGTCGAACATTAGTTCATCACTCTTCCGGTCGATTTTTTTGCCCGAGCCTTCGAACATTTGGTCGACGATGTCGAAAAAGAGCGTTTGACGGGCGTTTACTTCGGTGAGCCTCTCCGGCGCGGAGCCGCGAGTCAGCACTTCGACCGCCCGTTTGCCCAACGCCAATTGGTAAGAGAGGTACCGCCGCTGGACACGGTAAAGCTCCCAATCCAACTCGCTTCGCACCGCGCCCCCGGTCAACTGCTTTACGGCGTCGATCTCCAACAGGTGGTTATCGAACGTGCTGATGATGTCGATGTTATGCCCCTCGGGGGCTTTGCCCTCGCCGGAAACCAATATTTGGCCATCACCGAAAGTGACACGCATCTGCCGCATCAGTCGCTGGGTCTCCGCCGTCAAATTGCCCGTGCGGAGCAGTTGAGCCAAGGCCCGGATGAGGGTCGTTTTGCCACTGCCGTTCTGCCCCGAGAGGATGTTGACATCGGGTTGCAGTGCCCAATCCAAGTCCAACCGACCCCAAAGGCCCTCGACCTCGATCCGTGTGATGTATTCCGTGGTTGTCGCCATACTTTAGAGTCTGTTTAAAATTTATAGCTCTCGTTCTTTACGCCGCATTCCGGCGCTTTTTTCACCCACGAGTCGTTAAATAGGAGCCACTATTCGCCTCCTCGCGGGCAAAAAAATCGCTCGAAATGAGGCATAAATAACTTCGGCTACAAAATTTAAACAGACTCTGATACTGTTAGAATATAAACACATTATTCTCTTCACAAATATAGCCTCTTTTTTCTACCTTTGTACGAAATCTTGGTTCGACAGGTGCAAATCCTCGGAAATATCTTGCTGGTGGGTGCCGGTGGTTTTGTCGGCAGTGCGGCGCGCTATGCCGTCTCCCTTTGGATCAAAGGAGCGGGGAGCGAGTTTCGCTGGCCGGTGGCGACCTTTTTGGTCAACCTGTTGGGGGCTGTGCTGATCGGCTTCCTGTGGGGGCGAGCGGCGCAAGCGGCCGAACCTCGTCTGTGGCTGACGCTCGGCATCGCCGGGTTTTGCGGCGGGTTTACTACCTTTTCGGCCTTTTCGTTCGAGGTGTTGGAGCTGTTGAGGGCGGGCGATTGGGGTCTCGGACTGCTTTACGTGGCCGCGAGCGTGGTTTTTTGCGTCGGCGGAGCCTGTTGTGGGTTGGCATTGGCCAAAGTGTGTGGGTGAGTATTGAAACAACTATAAATAGATAAATAAGAGCATGGTAGCGCAATTTTTAGAACGGGTGAAAGCCCAGGCAAAGGGCGATAAAAAACGGATCGTTTTGCCGGAGGCTTACGAGGAGCGAACGATCAAAGCGGCCAATACAATTCTGGAAGAGGGTTTTTCCGACCTCATTCTGATTGGGAATCCGGAGGAAATTCGGGCGCAGGCCGAGAAATACGACCTGAAAAACATCGGGCAAGCGACGGTTATCGACCCGAAAAACAACCCGGAAAAGGAAAAATACGTCGAGCTGATGTTGCAACTCCGCGCCTCGAAGGGGCTGACCCGCGAGCAGGCTGAACGGCTGATTGAAGACCCGCTTTACCTCGGCGCGCTGATGGTCAAGGCGGGCGATGCCGACGGCGAAGTGGCCGGTGCCAACAACGCCACGGGCGATGTGCTTCGTCCTGCTTTTCAATACGTTAAGACCGTTCCGGGCGTGAGCGTGGTATCGGGGGCGATGCTGATGTTTATCCCCGACACGCAGTTCGGCGAGAACGGCTTCATGGTCTTCGCCGACGTGGCCGTGCACCCCAACCCGACCGCTCCCGAGCTGGCTCAAATCGCCGTTTCGACCGGCAAGACGACCCGCGCCATTGCGGGCTTCGAGCCGAGAATCGCCATGCTGAGCTTCTCGACCAAGGGGTCGGCCAAACACGAAATGGTCGACAAAGTGGTCGAGGCGACCCGGCTGGCGCACGAGATGGACCCGAGCCTGCAATTGGACGGCGAAATGCAGTCCGACGCGGCGCTGATCCCCGGCATCGGGCTGAAAAAAGCACCGGGAAGCAAGATCGCCGGAAAGGCCAATGTGTTGGTATTCCCGAGCTTAGACGTGGGTAATATCTCCTACAAAATGGTTCAGCGCATGGCTCACGCCGAGGCCATCGGCCCGATCCTGCAAGGGATGGCCGCACCGATCAACGACCTGTCGCGCGGCTGTTCGGTCAGCGACATCGTCGCCCTGGTCGCCATCACCTGTTGTCAAGCACAAATGCACTAAAAGGAAATTATAATTGATAATTCATCACTCCCCATGATAATTCTTGTATTAAACTGCGGCAGTTCGTCGATCAAATACCAACTGATTGATATGCAATCCGCCAGCCAGCACAACCTGCTGGCCAAAGGCCAGGTCGAACGCATCGGCTTGCCTGACAGTGTATTGACTCATAAACCCATCGGAAAAGAGAAGTGGGAGGTGGTGGGCGATATTCCCGACCACACCTCGGGGATCAACCGCATTCTTCGCACGCTGACCGACGAGACCCACGGGGTGATCGGCGACCTGTCGGATATCCGGGCGGTCGGCCACCGGGTGGCGCACGGGGGCGAATATTTTCAGGAGAGCGCGGCGGTCGATGCGGAGGTGATCCGCAAGATCGAGAGCTGTTTTGTTCTCGCTCCGTTGCACAACCCGGCCAACCTGAAGGGGATCATGGCCATGGAAAACATCATTCCCGGCATCTTTCAGGTGGCCGTGTTCGACACCTCGTTCCACCAAAGCATACCGCCCAAGAATTTCCTCTACGCCCTGCCGTATGACTATTACGACAAGTTGAGAATCAGGAAGTTCGGCTTCCACGGCACCAGCCACAAGTACGTGGCCGAAAAGGCGTGTCGGATGACAGGCATTGATTTCAATCGCTCGAAGATCATCACCTGCCACATTGGCAACGGCGGCTCGGTGACGGCCATCGTCGACGGCAAATCGTTCGACACCTCGATGGGCTTCACGCCGGTCGATGGGCTGATTATGGGCACCCGGTGCGGAAGTGTCGACCCGGGGGCGTTGCTCTACATCGCCGACAAGTTGGGGGTCAACCTCGGCAAGCTCAATGACATGATTAACAAAGAATCAGGGGTTTACGGCATCACCGGCCTTTCGTCCGATATGCGCGACATCGAGCGCGCGGCCTCCTCGGGCAACGAGCGGGCGCAGTTGGCGTTGGAGATGTACAACACCCGGATCAAACACTTCGTGGGAAGTTATGCCGCCGAAATGGAGGGGGTCGACCTCTTGGTCTTCACCGGCGGAGTGGGCGAAAACGAGAGCGCGATGCGCGAATACGTCTGTCGCGGGCTTGAATTTATGGGCATCGAACTCGACTATGAACTCAATCGCGGCCTGCGCGGCATCGACACGGTAATTTCTCGCCCCGAATCGCGAGCCAAAGTCGTGCTCGCCACCACCGACGAGGAGTTAGTCATCGCTTCCGACACCTTCCGGCTGTATCGGTAAGCCAATCAGAAATTCATGAAAAATTATACCCTGCTTACGATCAATCCCGGTTCGACTTCGACCAAAATCGCCTTGTTTGACGGTGAGAATCAGCGGTTTGAGAAGACGCTTCGCCACTCGAACGAGGAGTTGGCTCCTTATAAAAAGATTGCGGATCAGTTTGCCTTTCGCAAAGAGTTGATTCTTGCCGCGTTGCGGGACGAGGGTGTGGCGTTGGAGACAATCGACGCAGTCGTGGGGCGCGGCGGGTTGGTCAAACCGATCCCTTCGGGGGTCTATGAGATGAACGAGGCTTTGGTGCGCGATTTGACCGATGCGCCGTTGGGCGAACACGCCTCGAACCTCGGCGGGTTGATCGCCCTCGACCTGACCCGGCAGATTGGCGGTTCGGCCCGTGCTTTTATCGCCGACCCGGTGGTGGTCGACGAGTTGCAGGACGTAGCCCGGGTCAGCGGACACCCGGAGCTTCCGCGCGTTTCGATCTTTCATGCACTGAACCACAAGGCGATAGCCCGTACTTATGCCAAATCTATTGGGAAGCCCTATGAAGCGTTGAACCTGATTGTCGCCCACCTCGGCGGCGGGGTTTCGGTGGGTGCCCACGAGCAGGGGCGGGTGATCGACGTGAATAATGCCCTTTATGGCGAGGGACCGTTTTCGCCGGAACGGATGGGAACCGTCAGCGCCCGACAGCTGGCCGATTTGTGTTTTTCCGGGAAATATACCCACGAGCAGGTGAAGAAAATGGTCGCAGGCCGAGGTGGCATCGTGGCACATTTGGGCACCAACGATATGCGCGAGGTGCGCGAGCGGGTGGCGGCAGGCGATGAGCAGGCGCGGCTGATTGCCGATGCATTGGCGTACACGGTGGCCAAAGAGATCGGGGCGATGGCCACGGTGCTAAAAGGAAAGGTCGACGCGATTTTGCTGACCGGCGGCTTGGTGTACGGCGAGATCACCCGCGAGTACATCCGCCAGCGGGTCGAATTTATTGCTCCGGTCGAGTTTTACCCCGGCGAGGACGAGATGCGCGCGCTGGCAATGAATGGCCTCGCCGTCCTCCGCAGGGAGGTCGCCCCGAAAATCTACCGGTGAGCGGGTTGTGGCCTCTCTGTTTGATTAGAAGGGCATTTGGGAGCTTGTTTCAAAATATTTATCTTTGTCAGAAACCAAAACTCAGGTTATGACGCATCGAGCGGGATTTGTTAATATCATCGGGAATCCCAACGTCGGGAAGTCGACGTTGATGAACGCGCTGGTCGGCGAGCGGCTTTCGATCATCACTTCCAAGGCGCAGACCACCCGCCACCGGATCATGGGGATTGTCAACGGCGACGATTTTCAGATTGTCTATTCGGACACGCCCGGTGTGCTGAGTCCCAACTACAAACTGCAGGAGTCGATGATGAAGTTCGTCACCGGCGCGCTGAAGGATGCCGATGTGTTGCTCTATGTGACCGACACGGTCGAGCAGATCGACAAACACGCCGATTTTTTGGAGAAGGTGCGGCTGAGTGCCATTCCGACGATCGTGGCGATCAACAAGATCGACCTGACCACACCCGCCCGGCTGGAACAGTTGGTCGAACGGGTGCAACAGTTGCTCCCCGAGGCCACGGTGGCGCCGGTGTCGGCCAAGGAGCATTTCAACATCGGCGGCCTGTTCGACCTGATCCAGAGCAAATTGCCCGAAGGGCCGGCCTATTACCCCAAAGATGCGCTGACCGACAAGACCTTGCGGTTTTTTGCCTCGGAGATCATCCGCGAGAAGATTTTCCTGAATTACGAAAAGGAGCTTCCGTACAGCGTGGAGATCGTCATCGACGAGTACCGCGAGGAAGCCACCATCGACCGCATTGCGGCGACCATTTACGTGGCTCGCGATTCGCAAAAAGGGATCATCATCGGCCATCAGGGCAAGATGCTCAAGCGGGTCGGTACCCAGGCTCGGGAGGAGTTGGAGGCTTTTTTGCAGAAAAAAGTCTTTCTGCAACTGCACGTCAAAGTCAATCCCGATTGGCGCAATAACGACCGGGCGTTGAGGCAATTTGGATATAATATAGAGTAAAGAACAGGCCATGAAAAAATTGTTTTTTCTTTCGCTTTTGTATTTCTGTTGTCTGGCTGCCTCGGCGGCGGGGCGCGAGGTGGTGAGCCTCAACAACAATTGGCAATTTTCGTTGAGCAACGACCTGCTCTCTCGTGCGACGGTCGACCTGCCTCATACTTGGAACGGCGACGCGATAAACCTGCGCGCGCTCAACCAGCGGGGGCTGGGCAACTACATCAAGGACATCCGGATTCCCGCCGAGTGGAGCGAAAAACAAATCTACATCCGCTTTTACGGGGTCAACAGCGAGGCCAACCTCTTTGTCAACGGCAATTTTGTGGGCGAACACAAGGGGGGCTATACGGCCTTTGCCTTTAATATAACGCCTTTTTTGAAGCCCGGCGAGTCCAATAACCTGTGGGTGAGGGTCAATAACAGCCCGCAGTTGGATTATATGCCGATCAACAGCGATTTCAACATCTACGGCGGGATTTACCGCGAGGTGGAGCTGATCGCCGTCGACCCAGTGCATTTCTCGCTGGACGATTTCGGGTCGGACGGCATCCAGTTGCAACAGACCAAAATCACCGACCAGCAGGCGCGGGTCGATGCCCTCGTTCGGCTCAGTGGCTCGCGCAACGGCAATTTTACGGTGACGGTCGATGTCACCGACCCGGAAACCGACTCGGTGTTGCTCTCGGTGGCCGAACAGGTCAAGATCGACAAAGGCACGGGAGCCGGTCGCCTTGCCGTGACCATCCCCTCTCCGCGCCTGTGGCAGGGCGTTTTCGATCCCTATCGCTACGAATTTCGCCTGAAGCTGAAAGAGGGGGCCAATGTGCTCGACTCGCTCGCTGTGCCGATGGGGCTTCGCTATTTCGAGGTACATCCCCAAAACGGCTTTATGCTCAACGGTCGGGTCTATCCCCTGCACGGCGTCACCCGCATGGAAGATCGGAGCGGCGCGGGAAGCGCCTATTCACCCCGGATGCAGGAGGAGGATTTTGCCCTGATCCGCGAAATGGGGGTCAACGCCATCCGCCTGTCGAACTACCCGCAGTCGCCCTATTTTTACGAGCTGTGCGACCGCAACGGGGTGATCCTCTGGAGCGAAATTCCCTTCGATGCACCGGAATTTGGCGCGGACAACGGGTACATCAACAAACCCGCTTTCCGCGAAAACGGCCACCGCCAGCTGACCGAAATGATCCTTCAACGTTACAACAACACCTCGGTGCTCTTTTGGGGGCTTTTCTCGAACCTTTCGGTCCGGGGAACCGATGATGTGGTGCCCTATATCCAAGAGTTGAACCGGTTGGCTCACGAGATGGACCCGACCCGCCTGACGATCGCCTCCAGCAACCAAGACGGGCCGATCAACTTCGAGACCGACCTGATCGGCTGGAGCCAATACCTCGGCTGGCAACGCGGGCTGGTCTCGGACGTTAGCCTGTGGCTCGATCAACTCACCCGCAATTGGCGTGAGCTGAAATCGGGCATCGGCGAGTATGGCGCAGGCGGATCGCTCGCCCACCAAACCGAGCAACTCACCCGCCCCGAGCCGCGGGGCCGCCTCCACCCCGAACGGTGGCAAACCCGCTATCACGAACAGTTTTACGCCATTCTGCTGAACTATCCGATGCTGTGGGGAGGCTTCATACAGACTATGTTTGACTTCGGCGAAGAACATTATGTCGGCGGAGCCACGCCGGGCATCAACAATTTCGGCTTAGTCAGTTACGACCGCAAGGATCGCAAAGACGCTTTTTACTTCTACAAAGCCAATTGGAACACGACCGATCCGTTCGTTCACCTCGCCGAAAAGCGGTGGGACAACCGCGTCGAAGCCTCTCAGACCCTGACGGTTTACACCAATCGGAGCGAGGTCGAACTCTTCGTGAATGGCCTTTCGCTCGGCGTCCAAACGCCCGTCTTGGGCATCTGCCGCTGGGAAAACGTCACCCTAACCCCGGGCGAAAACCGCATCGAAGCCCGTGCCAACGACCTCACCGACACCGCCCGAATCACCCTCCAAACCGGAACACGGCTCGACTGATCGGCCTGAAAACACAACGCCTTTATGTTTTGTTTTTCAGCAGGTAATCGTTGAACCAGCCCGGATAACTGTCGGTTTGGAAATGGATTTGCTTGGTGGCTCCGTCGTACTCGGCAAAGAATGTTTTGACGTAATCGTCCGTAATGCTATTGTCGAAAAAATAGGCTCGGTCGGAGAGCCGTACTGCATTGAAAAGGTTTTCTAAAGAGCCGGAATAACGCTTGCGGATTTTCTCTTCCGGAACATTATGTCCGCCGGTCTGTGTCCGAAAGCGAACCCGGCCGATATTGATCTCTACATCTTTGGTAGCCACAAAATAGAGGTAAATCCGGTATCCCATATTCTTAGCCAATCGAATGTAATCCAGCTTGTTGGGGTCGGACATCACGGTTTCTATGGTGAACTCTTCGACGATATTTAGCATATTCATTCGAAGAAATTCCGCGAGAAAAGCGGCAAAATAGGAGTCGAGCAAAGAGGGATCGGAGAGGGAAAGTATGTTTCTTTCGACTTTCAGCGACTCGCAGAGCTGTTGCCCATGAGCCGTTTTTTGAAACAGGCCACTCTGTTGAAAGCTGTTTTTCAGCTCCTCTTCGGCCACCAAAACATTGAAGTCATTGAAAGAGAGTTTTCCTTTTAAACGCAACTCATTTTCAAACCGATCGGCGTTGATGTAGTGAGGACAACGCACTATTTTGTTGACCACCTCGAAAATAGTGGATTTACCGGAGCCATTCGGCCCGGCAAAAATTCTCAACCGTTTTTGCCTCATTGTTGTCCGAATGAGATGGTGCGTTCGGTGACGGGAATATCTCCACTTTTCACCTTCTTGATAACGGTACGGCTCTTGTCGGGATTGACCACAACGATCCGGTCACCATCAACTGTCGTAAAACTCAAGTTGTTCCGTTTAGCGATGCGCACAATGGGGTTGGTAATACTCAGTGCCTCTATCAGCGCCTGGGTATTGTCGTCGGGGTGGATGTCGGTTTTGGGAACCTCCTTTTCCTGTTCGCGATAAAATGCCCGAAGTATGTCGACCGTTTTCTTTCCCATAGTATGTACAAATGTACAAAATATTCCTCAAAAAGAAGCAAATACATTTATTTATTCACCCGATACACCTTCTGAATCCCTTTGATGCGGAGCAGGGCGTGGATGACTGAGTCGACCATTTGGGTGCTGGTGACTTCGATATTGATCGTTCCTTCGATTTGGCCGCTGGTGGGGATCAGGCTCATGGAGCGGATGTTGATCTTCAGCTCGCGGGTGATAACCTCGGTGATGCGGTTCAACAGCCCCACGGTGTCTTCGGCGATCAGCCGCACGGTGGCCCGGAACGAGCCGGTGTGTGCATCGTCGCGCCACCGAGCCTCCAGAACCCGGTAGGGGTAACGCTCCTTGAGCCGACAGCCGTTGGGGCAGTCGTTGCGGTGGATGGTGATCCCGGCCGAGACGGTGACAAAGCCGAAGACCTCGTCGCCGAAGATGGGGTTGCAACACTTCCCAAATTTATAGCTGACCTGCCGCAAGGTGTCGTCGATAATCAGCGACTCGTCGTTGCTCTCGGCCTTGCGGGCGCGCACTTCGCCCCGTTTTTTCTCTTCGGGGGCGGGAGCCGCGCCGGTGACGATCTCCTTGATTTCGGTTAGAGAGGCTTTGCCGTCGGCGATCATGCCATAGACCTCGGTACCGGTCTTGACCTTATAGCGTTTGCAGAGCAGGTTGACCGCATCGTCGATCGACGTGGTGACCTTCCAATTTTTGAGCTTCCGCTCCAGCGTCTCCCGCCCGAGGTTGGCCGCTTTGGCTTGCTCCTCGCGCAGATAGGCCTTGATCCGCTGTTTGGCCTTGCTGGTGACCACGATGTTGAGCCAGTCGGCTTTGGGCTTCTGGTTCTTGCTGGTGATGATCTCGACCACGTCGCCATTTTTCAGCTTCTCGCGAATCGAGACAATGCGGTCGTTGATCCGTGCGCCGGTGCAAGTGCTCCCGATGCGGGAGTGGATGTCAAAAGCGAAGTCGAGCACCGTGGCCCCGGCCCGGAGCTTGCGCAGGTCGCCGTTGGGCGTGAAGACAAAAACCTCGTCCGAAACATCCGGAGCCTCGATTTTTTGCGAGATATTGACGGCATTTTCAGCCGTTTCCATCAGTTCGCGCAGTTTGGCGAGCCACATTTCACTGCTCATGCCCCCCTGGGTCACCCCCTTGTACCGCCAATGCGCCGCCACGCCACGTTCGGCCACCTCGTCCATCCGTTCGGTGCGAATCTGTACCTCGACCCATTTCCCCTCCTTAGTGACCACGGTGGCGTGTAACGATTCGTACCCGTTCGATTTGGGGAAGGTGATCCAGTCCCTCATCCGCGCCGGGTTGGGGGTATAAAAGTCGGTCACGATCGAATAGACCGTCCACGCGGTTTGTTTCTCTAACTCGCGGGGCGTGTCGAGGATAAAGCGCAGGGCGAACACGTCGTAAACCTCGTCAAAGGCCAAGTTGTCCTTTTTCATCTTCCGCCAAATCGAATAGATCGACTTGGTGCGGCTTTTCAGGGTATAACGGATGCCTTGTTGTTGCATTTTTTCCTCAATCGGGGCGACAAAACGGCGGATAAAGGCGCGCCGCTCGGCATCGGTCTCCGAAAGTTTTTGAACGATGTAGTTGTATTCGTCCGGGTGCAAGTATTTCAGTGCGAGGTCTTCCAACTCCGATTTCACGGCATACAGCCCCAACTTGTGGGCAATTTCGGCATAGAGGTGGAGGGTTTCCCACGCCTTTTGCTCCTGTTTTTCAACGGGAAAACTGCCCAGGGTGCGCATCACTTCGAGCCGATCGGCCAGCTTGATGAGGATCACCCTCGGGTCGGTGGCGTAGGAGAGGATCAGCTCGCGGAAATTGTCGACCTGCTCCTCCGACTTCTTGGGGTCGATGTCCGAAATTTGGTTCAGCCCCCGCAGGATGGTCACGCACTCCGGGCCAAACAGCTCTTCGACCTGCTCCATCTCCATTTTTTTGAGGCGCAGCACGTCATGCAACAGCGTGGCGATGACCGAGTTGCGTCCCAGCCCGATCTCCTCGCTGACGATGAGCGCCGTATTGATCGAGTGGGTGACAAACGGCTCGCCGTTGTAGCGGGTCAGCCCGCTGAGTTGCTCCACGGCGATGCGCAACGCTTGGCCGATCATGCCGTAGCTTCGTTCGCTGTAATGTTTCCGCACGGCCACCAACAGCGGCCTGCAATATCGAAAGGGGTAAATAGGGGTCTCTTCTGTCATCTTTTTCGGGTCTATTGACATCGTAAAAATACGTATTTTCTCGGGATTCCAACGCCGCAAGAATGGTGCAAGATTTTTTTGAGGGGGTCGTTTTTTATCCAAATTATTTTGCGGTCTGGATTTTTAGGCGTAATTTTAGCACAATGAAAGGTGTTTTTTGATACTTTCCTGCCCGATTTACCCCCTTTTGGCTGAAACCTGCTTCTCCTACTTGGGAATAGGGTTTGCCGGAAGGGGATTTTTAATGAAATAAATAGAAAAAACGATGAATAAGATCAGATTTTTTGCGATGCTGTTGTTGCTCGGTGTGTTGGCTTCCGGGGCGACGGCTCAGCGGCGGGCTAAAGCTCAAGACGAAAGTGCGCAGTCGCGCGATTTCTCGGTGCGGATCATCAATCGGCGAGGCCGACCGGTGGCCTCCGTGGTCATGCAGTCGCTCTCGACCGGCGAGGTGGGCATCACCGGCGACGATGGCCGCTATCTTTTTAGCGCGATCGCCCCGAAGGAGGATATTCGCCTCTTTTTGGACGAGCGCGGCGAGATGGTCGTGCCCGTCGAGGGGATTGATTCGCTGTTGGTCGTCCTGCGCTCGAATCAGCAGGTCGAATACCTCGATGCGGCCACCAAACAGCAAATCGAATTGGGCTATGGAACCATTCCGGTGGTCGACAATTTGCGCCCGGCCAATGAGTTGGACGTTGTCGAGGTGCTCCGAACCGGCAGTTACACCAGTTTACTGGAGCTGATGCGGGGACGCTTTGCCGGGGTCGAGATCAAACGGGACGGCTCGGTCATTGTCCGGGGCAATAATTCGTTGTTCACCTCGGTCGAACCGTTGGTCGTCATCGACGGGGTGGGGCAAATGGGCACGCTGGCCGATGTCGATGGCTACATCAATGTACAGGACATCCAAAAGATCACCGTGCTGAAAGACGGTTCGATGTACGGCTCGCGCGGAGCCAACGGGGTGATCATCATCACCACCCGAAAACCATAAGGGAACTCTCAAAAATTCAAAATACTGCGCTTGAACTGATATTTTTTAGATAAAAGCGGCGGAAAACTTGGTGAATCACAAAAAAACGCTTACTTTTGTCCCCATTAGAACGGCACCGTAGCTTAATTGAATAGAGCATCTGACTACGGATCAGAAGGTTACAGGTTTGAGTCCTGTCGGTGTCACAAGCAAAACGTGCAAGCTGTATCATCGGCCGGCGCGTTTTTTTATTCTCATGCCTGAGGATGTTTAGCTCTTTTCCTTGAACGAAAGGAAGAGCGGGAGGAAGAAGAAGAGGGCCACGAGGTTGAAGATCATGCCGCCCATGGTGCCGATGGCAAAGGAGAACCAAAAGACTTCGCCCTCGCCCTCGAACAGGAAGGGGATCAGCCCCAAAATGGTCGAGATGACCGTCAGCAGGATCGGGACAATCTTGTGGTTATAGGCCTTCAGGTAGTTTTGGAGCGGCCTCTGGCACGAGGAGCGGCTCAGGTAATTGTACTCGCTGATGACGTAGAACCCGGCGTTGACCACAATCCCGCAGAGCAGGACAAAGGCCGCGAAGCCCCCTTGGTCGAAGCGGAAACCGGTCAGGTAGAAGGTCAGGAAAACGCCGATGAACGAGATCGGGATGAGCAGGATGACAGCCAACGGCTGGAGCAGGGACTCGAACAAGATAGCCCCGATGAAATAGATAATCACCGCAATCAGCACCAATAGCAGGTATTGCCGCGCCGCCTCCCCGCTGTTCCAATAGGAATTGGAAGAGGTGGCCTTAAAGCCTAAGGGCAGGATGGCGTTCATTCGCTTGGTCTCCTCGCGAAGCACCCGCGAGGCCTGATCGTAACCTCCCGTAAAGTTATAGGAGACATAGAGGCTATACTGTTGGTCTTCGCGGTAGATGTTGTTGCCCATCTGTCGCCGCTGAATCTCGCCCAAATCGGACAATTTGACGCTCATTCCCGCCACGTCAATGTAAGCATTTTTCAGTTGCCAGAGGTCGAAAGTCTCTGCCTGATCCGTAATTAAATTAATGGAAATCAGGCCGTCGTCGGTGTACATCCGGCCCGCTCGCTGGTTGGTCAACGCCCGGTTGAGCGTGGCATAGATTTGGGTCAGGTTCAGCCCGTACAAGGCCAGCTTTTCCGGATCGAAACGGATGTAATATTCGTTTTTGACCCGGTTGCTCCCGTAACGCTCACCGTAAATACCTGTATTTGAGATTCGTGGGTTGGTATCCAAGCTGTCGACTAACTGCTGGGCATAGCCGTAGAGTCGGTCGTAGTTGTAGCCCGTCAGCTGAATTTGGCTTCCACTGCTCGAAACGCCGATGTAGTTGCTGAAGCCCTGATCGTCAACCCCATACACTTGCCAATTGGCTCCCCCGAAGTTATTGGCTTTGGCAATGACGGCGTTTTTCAGGTAGAAGGGGAAAGAGCTTTTCTCGGCCTCTTCGGTGAAATAAACCTGCATCGACCCATTGTCGTATTCCCATATTGTGGTGGTGAAATAGTCGATCTCGGAGAATTGGCTGAGGAAATTTTCCATGGCCTGCATCACTTCGTTGAGTTGCTGAACCGTACACCCCTCGGGCATCCCGGCACTGATGGAGAGTTGCATTCGAGCCGGTTCGCGGTAAAAGGAGCTTTGCTGGATTCCGGTCGAGAACAAGCGAAAAGTGCCGCCCAGAGCGATCTCCAGCGGTTTTTTCAGTTTGTTTTGGTACAAATCGCTTCCGAATGTTTTGTTGTAGAACAACTGCCAACGGGTCAGTTCCTCCCCGTAATTGTTGCTGTATTTGCCCGGCAACAGGTGGATCGGTATCCCGAAAACCAAGATAATCAGCAGGATAAACGCCCACCGGTGACGCCGCTCGAAGCGGATCATCGCCCCGTAGAGCCGGGTTGCGCGAACCACGCGCCGTTTGGTTTTGATTTTTTGCCGCTCTATTTTTTGCCGCAGGTGGATTTTGTCCATCAGCGCGGGGATAAAGAGCAGGGCGATCGCCAGCGAAATAATCAGGTTGATGATAATCACGGCGGCAAAATCCATCAGGTTGGCGCGCTGATCCTCGGGCAACAGAAAGACGATCGAGAGCGAGGCCACCGTGGTCAACAGCGCGGCCAGGATGGAGATAAAGACCCGCCGGTCGCGGTAAAAGCCATAGTGGTCGACCATGATGATGGCCGTGTCGATCACGATGCCCAGCGAGACGGTCACCCCGGCCAGCGAATAGAGGTGGAGTTCGAGGTTGAAGAGGTTGTAGAAGATAAAGGCGATCAGGATGTTGGCCACCAGCGTGATGGTGATAAGCAACAGGTAACGGAAATTTCGGCTGACCAAAAAGACAAACCCCAACAGGATGAGGACACAGAGCACCGTCCGGAACTCGATTTTGCGAAGCTCCGCTTTGGTGTACTCCGTGTTATCCTCAACGATCCGCACCGAAAAACTTTCGGGAAAAGAGGTGCTCAGCCGATTCATCTCGGCTTTGACCTGCTCGACCATGCGGATCGTGTTGACGTGTTTTTCGGGGTAGATGCTGATGTTGATCGTATTCAGCCCGTTGATCCGTTGATAGAAGGTGGGCAGAGCCTCCCGCAGGGCCACCGTGGCCACATCGCCCAAGCGGATGATTCGCCCGTTGACGTTGCGGATCGGAAGTGCTTCTAACGAGGAGGACGAGGCGGTGGTCAGCAGGAGCATCATCTCGGTGTCGCTCGCCCCGTCGTCGGAGACGATCGTTGTCTTTCCAACCGTCTGGTGCTCTTGGCTATACCGACTGACTGCCGAAGAGAGGTCGGAGGACGAGAGTCCATATTCGTCCATCCGGTCGGCCGAGAATCGCACCTCGATGTATTCGGAGGTGGCTCCGGAAAGTTCGACCGAATTGACCCCCGGCACCGAGGAGAGCACGCGAAGCATATTCTGCTCGGCATATTGGAGGATTTGTTGGTTCGGCAGGGCGGCATGGAGGGTATAGACAAGCTCCGGCCGTTGGTTTTCGCCCTGTGTGGAGACCGAAAGCGACGGATAGGAGACCCCCTCGGGCAGTGAGGGGTAGAGACGGCGCATCAGCGAGGCGATCTCAAAACGGATCATGTCGACATCCTCCTTCGATTTGAAGGTGACCGTCACCCGCCCCTGACCATGTTGGGAGACCGAACTGACGTGTTGGATGCCCCGCACCCCGGCCACCAAGCCCTCGACTTTGGAGGTAACCTCCTGCTCGATGATCTTGCCCGAAGCGTTGGTCCAGTAAAAATTGATCGACAGCGATCGTTGGCGGGTCGTGGGCGTGTATTGAACATTCAACAAAGGGATCATGGCGGCCCCGACAATCATCAGCACCACCATGACCAGAATCACCGAAAAGGAGGAGAAACGATCCAAAAGAGACTTATTTGCCCTTTCCGGCATACGCTTTCCGTTTATAGATTTCAAAATAGACCAACGGCACAAAGAAGACACTGACCAGCGTCCCGACGATCATACCGCCGATCAGCGCCAACGAGAGCGGGTATTGCAGGTCGTCGCCGAGGCTCCCCCGGCTCAGGAAAGGCAACAGGGCCAAGATGGTCGTCAGGCTGGTCATCACAATCGGTTTGAGCCGCCGCCCGCCGCCCGTCAGGATCGCCCGCAGGAGCGAATAGCCCTCTTTGCGCAGGCGGTTGATCGTGTCGACCTTCAGGATCGAGTCGTTAATCACAATCCCGCACATGACCACGATCCCGATCAGCGACATCAGGTTGATGCTCGCCCCGCAGACCCACAACAGCAACATGGCGCCAAAAATATCGACAATCACCTCGCTCAGGATAATCAGCGGCTGAATCACCGACTCGAACTGAGCCGAGAGGATAAAATAGAGCAAGAGCAACGAGACCAACAGCACGACAATCAGCTCGCGGATCATGCTCCGGTTCGAGAAATAGGAGCCGCTGAACTCGACCTCATAGCCGTCGTTCTCCCGTACCACCTCGCCGATGCGGCGCATCAGGTCGGGCACCTCGCGCGAAGAGACTTGCAGGGATAGCGGGTAATAATTGCCCTCCTTGCCCGAGACGATGCTTTTCAGGTCCCGCTCGCGGGTCTCGGTCAAGAGCGTGCGCAGGGGAACGACCGTGCTGTCGCGCCCCACGACGCTCCGGCGCAGAATATCCTCGGAGCGGAGGTTGTTGCCGCTCAAGACGGGGATCAGGATCGACCCGTCGGTGAGGGTTAAGAGTTGGTTTTGGTCGACCGAATTTTTGAGCACGGAGAAAAGCGTCTGATAATCGACATTATACAGGGTCATCAGCTCCTGATCGGGCACCAAGAGCTGGTGTTCGTTCCAAAGCACCGGCTCGAATTGGATTTCGGGGATGGCCGCCGAAAGCTCCGCCAGCAGGGTGTTGAGTTTGTCCGGGGCGGGAGCCTGCCCATCCTTTTGCCGCAGGCGGGCGATCAGCGGAGCCTCGGTGTCGGAAAAGATCATTTCGAAAATATTGCCCGATGTGCCGAACGAGAAGCTGGCCTCGGGGTAGTTGGCTTGCAAAAAGGCGGCGATTTGCTCCTCCAATTGGGCTATCGCCTCCGGGTTAGCTCCCTGCACATAGAGGGAGGCTTCGGAAGCCGAAAGCTCGTCGGTGTGGGCCAACAGAAAGTCCTGCACACCGATCAGCGAGGTGTTCTGCTGGGTCCACTCCTGCATCGCCTCGGAGAGGCTCCGCGTCCGGCGGTCGTTCTCGGCGATGGAGAGCATTTGGTTCCAATCCACGTTCAGGATCATGTCGTCGTGCGACAATTGCGGCAGACGCTCCTTGTCAATGACCCGATAGAGCAACACAGCGGCTGGAATGACAGCGATAAAGAGCACCCAAACCAACCCCCGGTGGCGGAAAATCCCTTTCAGCATCCGTTCGTAAAGGACACTCATCCGCTCGGAGATGTCCAAGTGCGCCAAATAGCGGTTGACCGGCGGCGTGGGGAATCGCTTGTAAAAGAGGAGGTAATAGACCGGAATAACCCCCACGGCAACAAAGAGCGAGACCAACAGCCCGATCGAGACCGCCATCGCTTGGTCGTAAAAGAGTGCTCCGGCAATTCCGCTCAGGAAGATCAGCGGAACGAAGACCGAGACGGTCGTCAGCACCGAGCTGAGCATCGGGGTGAAGACCTCGCCCGCCCCGCGAACAATGGCCTGACGCAGAGGAAGCCCCCGGCTCCAATATTGGCCGATGTTGTCCAAGACAATGATCGTGTTGTCGACCATCATCCCCACACAGAGGATCATGCCCGAGAGCGAGATCACGTTGATCGAGATGCCGATCAGGTGAAAAAAGAAGAGCGAGACGATGAGCGAGAGTGGAATGGTGATGCCGATCAGGGCGGCCGACCGGAAATCGGCCATAAACAGGAACAAGATCAGGCAGGCCAACACGGCGGCCAGCACGATGTTGCCCTTCAGGTTGTTGATCGAATAGGCCAACAGCTCGGTTTGGTCGCGGGTGACGGCAAAGTCGATTTCGGGATAGTCCTGCTCGAAGCTGGCCAAGAGGTTGTTCATCTGCTGGCGCAACTCCTTCATCTTGGCGTCGGACTGTTTGATGACGGCCAACGTCACCGCGTCCCGCCCGTCCGATCGCACCATGCCGGCGCGCGGTTGGGGTTGCTCGATCACCTCGGCCAACTCCCGGAGCTGATAGAGGCGGCCATGAACGTTGAGGTAGACATTTTCAATGTCCTCTTGGTCGATCAGCCTGTTCTCGAAGCGGATGTTGTACCGGTACTCCCCGTCGTGGATGGTCAGGTTGCCCAGGTCGATGTTGTTGTTGCGGATGGCCTGCTCGATTTCGCCCAGCCCGATCCCGAGGGCTTCCAATTTTTCGGACTTGGGAACGATCAGCAGTTGGGGGTAGACCGTCCCGCTGAGGTCGACCATGGCCACCTGCGGAATTTGCTCGATGCGCTTGACAATCACCTGCGTGATGAACGAACTCAGCTCCAAAAAACGGCGCGACGGCTCGCTCGACACCTCGGCGGAATCGGGTTCTTTCAGGGTTACGTTGAGGTAGAAGGCAGGGATGTCGGTCGCGCTGGCCTTGATGACGCGGGGGCGTTCCAAATCGCGCGCGAGGCTATTCATCGACCGGTCGATCTTTTCGTTGACCTCGATGAAGAGGAAGTCGACGTTTGTCCCGTACTCGAATTGGAGGTAGATGTTCCCGCCGTCGTCGCGCGATTCGGTGCGGATGTCGGTCAGGTGTTGTACCTGCATCAGCTGACTGCGCAACGGGGCGATCACGCCCATATCGACCTGACGAGCCGATTGTCCCGGCGCGGAGACCTGCACGGTGATGTTCGGGATGGGCACATCCGGCATCAGCGACACCGGCAACAGGTTGGCCGCCACCACACCCAAGACCACGATCGCGATCAGGGTCATGGTGACAGCTATCGGCTTTTCGATCAGTTTACGGAGCATAAGCGTGCTGAATTAAGGACGTATCTCGACGGTCGACCCGTTGCCCAAATTGAGGTTGCCTGTGGTGATGATGGCATCGCCCAAGTTCAACTCCGCCCCTTTGACCTCGTCGGCGCGCACCACGTGGTAGGTGCTGTTCGATAGCAACACATTGACATAAGTCCACATCGCCTTGCCGTCGTCGCTGAAGCGGAAGAGTACCTCCTGGTTGTCGCGGTTGACAACGGCACCTTTGGGTACCACCAACTGGTCGGGCAGTGCCTGCCGGATGACCACTTTGACGTTCATCCCCTCCAACAGGTGGCTATCGCGGTTCGCGATTTCGGCCCTCACGTTGATCTGCCCCCGGCTGTCGACCAGCGGATTGATCTGCGTCACACGCCCCGAGAAGTGTTGGTCGGGCGAGTTAAAGGGAGTGACTTCGATCGTCTGCCCGAGGCGGATAAAGGCAATTTCCGACTCCAACAGGTTGAAGTCGACCTCAAACGCGCTGTCGTCGATCAGCAGGCAAAAGGCCTCGCCGGGGCCAGCCTGCTCGTATATTTTTTTGGTCAGGTTGGCCACCTTGCCCGAGAAGGGGGCTTTCAGCTCCAGATTCAACACCTCTTGTTGCGCCAACTCATAGTTGCTTTGGGCGGTCAGGTACCCCGAACGGGTGTAAGCCGTTTGAAGCCTTTCGCGGGGAATGTCGGTCGTATCGGTCGAATAGTCGTACCCGAAGCCGATCAGCGCCTCCCGCAAGTCCAAATAGGAACGTTCGAGCGATTGCCGAGATTGTTCCAACCGTTGTTTAGCCTGGTAAGGGTCTAAGCGCGCAAGGACAGCCCCTTTGGAGACGCTCTGTCCGTTGGTCGCAGAGACCTCCATCAGCTCCCCGCTGGAGAGGAAGTGCAACTCGCTCTTGCGCAACGCCCGCAGGCGACCGTTGGCCACGACCTCTTGGTGAAAGGTCTGTTTGCGGAGGATCATCGTGTCGACCAAATTCCGCTCCGCGACGTATTCGGCGCGGGTCAGTTCGTTTTCAGCGTCCTTGTTCTTTTTTCCGTCGCCACAGGCTACAGCGAGCAAGGCGACTGACAGGAGAAGGGGAGTGTATGTTTTCATCCGATGTTAGGGGATTTTAATTTTTCAGGGTAAGGTTTATTCTTCGGTAATCCGGTCAAATTCGGCGGATATGTCGGTTCGGGAGATGTAGTCGTAAAGGCTGTTTTTGCGGATCGTGTAATAGGAGACCCAATAGGTGCGCAGTTCGGAGATGTACCCGACAGCCGCCTGATCTTTTTCGGATTGGGCGGTGTTCAAATCCAACACACCGATGGCGTTGTTGGCAAAGCGATCGAGGCTGAACTCATACCGCTCGCGGGCGATCGAGTCGGCTTTGGCGGCCAGCGCGCATTGGTCTTTTTGGTTGTTAAATTCGAGCACGCTCATCATGATATTCTGCCGGTGTTGGACATGAGCCTGTTCGACCCGGATTTTAATCAGCTCCTCCTGCGATTGGGCCATCTTCACGCGCCCGCGCCCCTGCCCCCAGTCGATGATCGGCAGGCTCACACCGAGGCTGATGATCTCTTGGTCGATCGGGTTGCGATAGGCGCTCGAGAGGTACCCGCCCTGCTGGGTCAGCCCGAATTGGGCGCGCAGGGTGAGGTCGATGCCGCGATTGCCTTTGGCCTGCGCCACACTCTGCTCGGCGCGCAAGAGTTGCAAATCCTGCTCGACCGAAAAAGAGGAGTTGGCATACGTGTAATCCAACACTTCGTTATAGTTCAGTGTCAGGCTCGGAATTTCGGCCAACGGAACCAGCGAAATGTCGACTAACTCGTTGTACCCCAAAAAGGAGCGCAACGAGAGCATATTGCGCTGAAGCTCTATCCGGTTTTGGTTGACCGCGATCCCGTCGTTGTAGAGCCTCAACTCCAGCTGAAGCAGGTCGCTTTTGGTCACGCTTCCGATGTTGAAACGTTCCTCGGCGATGGCGTACATGGTTTTGGTGTTCTCATAGTTCTTTTCGGCCATCTCCAACCGGCTCTGTGCCAACAGCATATCGAAATAGTACTGGGTCGCCTGAATGGTAATATCCTCCATGCTCTCCAAGAAGACCCGTTTGGCCTGCTCGTACTCCTCGGGGCTGATTTTTTGCTCCCATTTCAGCGAGTTGTACCCGCGCAGGGGTTGCAAGTAGGTGATGTTGAGGGGTTGCGAGTTGTAGAGGATGTTCCGCTCGGGCGAAAATTCGTCGATGCGGCTCAGGCTCGAATAGACCGAAAGCGTCCCGCCGGTCAGGGGAATGTTCTGGTTGATCGACAGGTTGAGGTTGTTCCTCATGTTGTTGTTTTCGATGTACCGGATTTCACCCGTCGTGGGGTCTTGCAGGTCGAGCAACGAACGGTTGTACGACCCCAGCGTCCCGCTGAGGTTGAGCGAGGGCAACAGTTGAGCCTTGTAGGAGCGGTACTGCCAATAGCTCGACAGGAAGTTGTGTTTGGCCATGTAGGCGGCCGCCGACTGCTCTTGCGCTTTGGCGATCACCTCCTCCAGCGTAAACTGAAGCTGGGTCTGCTGTTGAGCAGAAAGGTTCCAAACGCCGCCCAACAGAAGCAGAGCGCAGGCAATCGGACGAAAGGAATAACGGTTCGGCATAGGGTTAGAGAACAAAATGGAAAACAAGTTTGATGCGAATATACAATAAATTGGATAAAAAACAAGCTATTATTCCAACTCAATCGGGTTGTAAGGAATTTCCGGGCCGGTTTTGATTTCCACAGGAGTGCCGTCCGGTGAATTTGTCAAAACCATTATTCCTAAAGCAACTCGAAAAGCAACCCTATCTTTATGGTATCGGCGGTATATTTTGTCCAACTCCTCGCGGCTGATCGGGTCGTATGAGTTGTTGTATAACTTAATCGCCTCCTTCCTGGGTTGAAGTTGCTCCAGTCCGATACACTCCCACACATAATGTTTCTGCGTGTCTTCGATCTGAAGGATCAACCCCGGCAGACCGCCGAATTTCCACGGGCCACTGCTGATGGGAATATCGGTGGTGAACCAAGCCGTGTAACTCCGTCCCCGGAAAGTGGCGGTCGCTTTTCGGCAAGTGTAGGAGAGAATGGTTTTCGTTTCGCTTGACAGTGTCCACGGTATGGGAAGTAAAGTCTCTTCGTACAGATAAGTACTACTGTCATTGTTGAGTGACATAGCCTGATCCGTAACAGTCACTTTTCCGATAGGGTAATTCCGAAAAACCTCATAACCATAACTGCCTGAGTATGGGTTGTTTGCAATTGCCTGCGTATTAGGTTTTTTTCGCAATTCTTCGGCTATCGTTTCAGAATACTGCAACAGGTATTGGCTGTAAAACTTGGAAACGGTCGTTCCGATCTGCAACACCTGTATATCTTCGACGGTCTCCTTCGGTTTAGCCGGGTCTTTGACCGACAGCAACCGATAAGTCACTTTCAGGTAGGCAAAATCGAGCACTTCATAGTCGTCGAGATTGAAAATTGGCATACGAGGCCTCTCGTATTGGGCATAAGAGCAAACCGTTCCCCAAATAGCGAAGATGACCAGCAAGACGATTTTTTTCATGAGTTTTTTCATGGTCGCAGGATTTAAACAGACTCTAAGTAGACACAAACATACTAAACTTTTAGTTACAAACCAAAAAAGTTCAACCATTTTTTTGTATCTCTCGAAAGATTCGAACCCTAACCCTCCATTTTCAGCTCATCGAGGTCGACTAATTTGTTGACAATGGCGTAGATGGTTAGCCCGGCGGAGCTGTGGATACCGAGTTTGGCGGCGATGTTGCGCCGGTGGGTGATGATCGTGTGGGTCGACAGGCAGAGTTTGTCGGCGATCTGTTTGTTGGTCAGTCCGCGAATGACCTCCACGACCACCTCCTTTTCGCGCTGGCTCAAGCTCTCTGGGCGTTTTTCGGCGGCAGGCTCCTGCACCAGCCGGGTGATTTTTTCGGCAATCTGCTCCGCCGTGTCGTACAGCGAGATCGTTCCGTCGTACTCTTTGAGTACCGAAGCATCTAACAGCGAGAAAGATAGCGCCACACATTTCATCTCCGGATTCGCCGTCTCTTTGCGCAACCGCGACAGGGACGAAACCCCCAACAGCCCCGGATTAATCAGCAGAATATCGGGCCGTTGCCAGCGTAGGACATCGGTCAGGCGGTCGATCTCGCCCAACTCGAAGACCTCGGCGTGAATGGCGTTCGTCTGCTTCAAGACCGAGATGATCCCGCCGCGCAGGATGACCGAAGGCTCGGCGACGGTGATTCGGATCGGCCTTTTCATCGTTTTACCCCCGATAATGGTTCGATGCGCCGCACGGCGGGGATAAAGATGCGATCCTCCACCGCGTTGTGGGTCGCCAAATCCTGCTCGCAGTTGAAAATATCGAAGAGCACGCCGTTGATCTCGTTGGTGCTCCGAGCCGGATAGTATTTGATGAGGATGTTTTTGAACTCGCTCAGGCGAGCCTCCACCTGATCGTGGTGTGTCCCGAAAATACCGATGTTATACCCCTTGCCCGCCTCGCCCCGGAGCAGGGCGCGCACATAAGGAAAGACCGTCTCCTCTTCGTATAGCATGTGTTTGCGCACCTCGGCCACGTATTCGTCGAAATAACGGATCGTCGCCCGGGAAAGCTCGTCGCCCGGTCGACCCAACACCTCGACCAAATCGCGGCGGATGCCCGGCAAGCGGAAATCCAAGAAATAATCGTGGGAGTTGTGCAGATAGGCCAACAGCGACTCGATCGAGACCTCCGGCACCGAAACCTGCCCCGTCTCCTGATCCAGCGTCAGGTTGGCCACGGCCAAAAAGGTGGCGGTATCCACGCCACTGGCTCGGCAAACCGCGTCGACACTCTGATCGCCGAAGCCCAGCCCGATCCGAAAACGGCTCATGACCAGCAGAATCCGGTAATTTTCAAGCACCAGCGCGCTCATCGCATCGGTGCCTTTGTATTGTCCCAATCGGTGCATAACTTTTTGTTTTACCGGATAAAGGTACGGATTTTTTACCCGAATGAAAATCCCCGGTTTTAGGTATTTTCAGCGGCTCGAATCTTTTTTTGATTTTTTTTCGCACACGAATTAAATGCGCAAAAGGGTTGCCCCCGTTGAAAAATCGGCTCGGGTATAAGGAGCAGAACGAAACTTTCTGCCTAAAAAAAACGCGCTTTGGCAAGTTTGGTCTGCCGTTTGCATAAGACCTAAGCAAAGAACAAATCGGTTGAATCCGTTAGAAGTTATTGAATTATTTATGCTATAAGTCATGCAATTATCTATTCCATTATTTATTGTTTTATAGCAAATAGAAAGATTATTTTTTTGGGGAGAACAAGAACGACTTTCCGGCTCGAATGGCTGGGAAGTTGTTTTTTTCATCTACCTTTGGAATGTCAAAAACGAATTATTCCGATGAAAATACCTTATATCCTTGCAACGCTCGCGTTGTTTTGTTCGCTGAGCCAAACGGCGGTCGGTCAGGTGCCCCGGACGCTGGTCGAGCGCGACCCGATGGCCGTTGTGCGGATCGCTCCTCTGCCTGCTCGGCTCGATTTTGCCGGGGAGGCGGTGCCGTTGGAGAACTTCGACACGCGCGAGAACCTCATCCGGGAGGTGGAGGTCACCTGTTATATGCACTCGCGGAGCCTGCTGACCCTGCTGGCCACGACCCGATATTTTCCCATCATCGAGCCGATTTTGGAGCAGTACGGCGTTCCGAACGACTTCAAATACCTTTGTATGGCCGAAAGCGGCCTCGACCCCGAAGCCCGTTCAACCGCCGGAGCGGGCGGGCTGTGGCAATTTCTCTCGGCCACCGGCAAGGAGCAGGGGCTGTTTGTGTCCACGGGAGTCGACGAACGCTATCACATCGAGAAATCGACCGAGGCCGCTTGCAAGTACTTGATCGACGCCAAAAACCGCTTGGGCAGTTGGACATTGGCCGCCGCCGCCTACAACGCCGGAGTGGCCAGCGTGCGCACGCGGATGGAAAAACAGGGGGTAACGAACTATTACAACCTCTACCTGCCCGAGGAGACGATGCGCTATCTCTTCCGTTGCCTCTCGTTCAAGTTGGTCACGCCCAACCCGTTGGCCTATGGATTTGTCATCGCGCCGGGGGAATACTATGCGCCCTTGGGGGATTATCGCGAGATTCAGGTCAACGATGCGGCGATCGACTGGTCGGCTCTGGCCGAAAAAAACGGAACCAATTACAAGATGCTTCGCAAGCTGAATCCGTGGATTCGGGACTATACCTACACCAACTCCGCCCGGCGGACGTTCACCCTCAAAATTCCGAACGCCGGTTTCCGGCACTCGCCCGGCGGGTCAAGCGAATCTCAGCCGTAAAATCGCCGCCCCACGGGTCGCCCTGCATCAAGCTCTCGCCGATGACCAGCCGGACGCACCCCGTGCCGGGCAAATCGTACTCGACCGTGCGGCCAAACGGGCCGTCTGAGACACTGTCGGAGAGGACGATCCCCGAAATGCGCAGGTTGGCGATGGTGTCGACAAGGGGAGTGACCTCAGCCCACAGGCGATGGTATCCGGTGGCCGGGAAATCGAGCAAAACCTCTTTCCATGCCGTTTTTCGGATCGTGATCTCGCCCTGCCCATCGACCAACGCCATGCGGACGATGCCCGAGTCGGAGGGAATCGCGACCGCCTGCCCGAATGCCCCGCTAACAGTGTCCGGTGCGACAACAGCGACAACGCCCGGTTCACCCCCGGAGCCGTTCCGGCGCGCCGACCGGCCGCACCCGACGAACAAGGTCAGGATTAGCAAGATAATAATGGCATTTTTCATCTGTTTTTATTGAAAAATTACTACTTTCGCCCCTATGACTCCACTCGCAGAAAACCCTAAAAAAGGACTATTTCGCCGCCTTGCCGATGCCCTCAGCCCCTCGGGGCGGAAGACGAACGTCTATTTCATCTCCGGGATGTGTTACAACTGCTCGGTCTTCGACAATCTTCGGTTGCCCAAAGGGTTTCGCAAAGTCTACCTCGAATGGACGATCCCCGACCCCGACGAACCGCTGTCGCACTATGCCCGGCAGATGGCTCGGGCGATCGACTCGAAGAAACCCTTTGTGCTGGTCGGTTACTCCTTTGGGGCGGTGATTATGCAGGAGATGAGCCTCTTCCTGAAGCCGCAAAAAAGCGTGGTCCTCTCCTCGTTCAAGGACAAATCCGAAATTCCCGGCCTTTTTCGCTTCGTGCAAAAAACGCACCTGGCCGAGTGGGTGCCCGACGAGTTTTTCGAGCAGACCGAGTTTATCACCGAGGCTTTTAACCGAACCCTGTTCCACGCCACCAACGCCGAAATGGCGCAGTACATGACCGTGACCGACCCGGTTTATGTTCAATGGGCGGTGACCCAAATCACCGGCTGGGTGCCGGAAAATAACAGCGATCGCCTCTACCACATCCACGGCACAGAGGATCAGATTTTTCCGTACAAACAGCTCACCAACGTCATCCCGATCCCCGAAGGCGACCACCTGATGGTCGTCAAAATGGCCGACCAGGTCAGCACGGTACTCGACAGCATTCTGCTGCTCAAAGCATAGCCGCCTTGATAATATTCCAAACAAGCTCTGACCAAAAAAACAAAAAGAACCGGTTACAGCCGGTTCTTTTCTAAGAATTTCAGGAACTCTTCGCGGTTGTTGTTGCCCAGCGGGATGCGGTGGTCGCCGA
Source organism: Rikenellaceae bacterium (assembly GCA_031262465.1). Taxonomy (GTDB): domain Bacteria; phylum Bacteroidota; class Bacteroidia; order Bacteroidales; family Rikenellaceae; genus JAJQAW01. Next base: position 13,827 of record JAISHQ010000084.1, on the reverse strand, counting down.
TCACCAAGTGGTTGTTCTCGAAGGCTTGCACCTTGTCTAACTGGACGATAAACGATTTATGAACCCGTTTGAAACGATCCGAGGGCAGTTTTTCCTCCACGTTTTTCATCGAGCTTTTGGTGACGTAATTTTTGGCGGCGGTGACAATCTTCACATAATCCTTCAGCCCCTCGACCAACAGGATGTCGTTGATGTCGATCCGCACGGTCGAATATTCGACGCGAACCATCAGGTACTGTGGTTGTTGTGGCTCAGCCTCGGCGGCGGTTGTGGTGGATGAGGACGAGGCCTGACGCAACTCAAAGAGGCCGTGCGCTTTGGTGACCGCCTTGTAAAAGCGGTCGAACGAGAAGGGTTTCAGCAGGTAATCGACCACATTCAGCTCATAGCCGGTCAGCGCATAGTCGGGATAGGCCGTTGTGAGGATCACCAGCGGCAGTTTCTCGCTCATCCGCAGGAAATCGACACCGGTCAGGTGAGGCATATTGATGTCCAAAAAGAGCAGGTCGACCGGTTCCTGTTTGAGGCGTTCGCCCGCTTCGATGGCACTCGACGAGGTGCCGACCAGCTCGAGGTAAGGCACTTTCTGCACAAAATCGTCGATGATCTTCAGCGCCAGCGGCTCATCGTCGACCGCCAGGCATTTCATTTTCGGGGTCGCCATAGTTTAGAGTCTGTTTAAAATTTATATCTCTCGTTCTTTGCACCACATTTCGGCGCTTTTTTCACCCGCGAGTCGTTAAATAGGAGCCGCTATTCGCCTCCTCGTGCGCAAAAAAATCGCTCGAAATGTGGCACAAATAACTTCGGCTACAAATTTAAACAGACTCTTAGTCTTTCAGGTTCAGGTGTAAAGTTACGGAAAAAATTCCGTCTTTTTCACTGACATCCATATCGTAATGATCCGCCCCGTAAATCAATTCCAATCGACGTTGAATATTTTGGATGCCGATGCCCGAATGGCTCCGATCGCCGTCGTTCCGGCGAACCACGCGGTTGGTAACCCGGAAGGTGAAATCGCCCCCCTCGACCTCGATCTCGATCCGTACAAAAGAGGCCTCAACACTGTCCACACCGTATTTGAACGCATTTTCGATGATCGGAATCAACAGCATCGGCTCAATCTGATAGCGACGGGTATCGCCGCGAACGATCACCTCGATCTGCGTTTTGTCGGTCATCCGCATCTTTTGCAGTTCGATGTAATCGTCGATCACTGCCAGCTCGTCCGGCAGAGGCACCCGGTCGCGGTTGGTCTCGTAAAGCATATAGCGCAAGATCGAGGAGAGCTTGAGCACGGCATCGGAAGCCTCCTGAGACACGCTGATTGTATAAGAATAGATCGAATTGAGGGTATTGAACAAGAAATGGGGGTTGATCTGCTGTTTCAGGTAGGCCAACTCGGCTTTGACACGCTCTTTTTCCAGCTCCCGCCGCCGCTTTTCGGCCTTGTTGCCTTGCTCGACAAAGAAGGTCACGATGCTGGCCATGTAGAAGATAATCAGCGCGAAGACAAAGGGCAGGTTCTGTTGTTGGAACGGGTTGTAATGGTTGTAATCGTTGCGCGAAAGCTCCCAAGCGTAGGAACGGGTCGCAAAATACTCCCGACGCAACTGCCACAGCGTCTCCTCACGCGGGGTAAGGGTCACCACAATCCTCAACAGGCTGTCATCGGCGCGCCGCACCTGTTCGTACCACATCCGTTGGTATTCGGCCCAATAAGCCGAATCCGGGAATTGAAGCCCGTTCATCTCGCCCGTCAGGTTGCCCAGAGTGCCCAGAGTACCCGGAGTGCCTGCCGGGGGAGGAGGAGGAACAGCCATCGCATTGTCCCGATCGGGTCGGCGAGCGGGCATCGCTCCCCCTCGGTTTCCACCCCTTACAGTTTCGCTCCGGCTTCCATTTTGGTTTTCAGCTCGTTGCCACTGCTCTTCCATGCGGCGTTTGGACTCGATGTTTTGTTGCGTCTCGCGGATGCGTTCCTTCTCTGTGAGGGAAGCCTGAACGTCCTCATATTGTTGCAACTCATCGCGCAAAAACTGGGTGTCCTCGCGAGCCGACTCCATCGCCGTATAGCGGATCAGAACAAAGGCCCCCATCAGCAAAACTAAGGTACAAACAGCGTAGAGTACCGCCCATTTCCGGCTGAACAAGCGAGGGATCAGCACGAGGTAGTTCAAATAGAAGACCACAACGTAGATTCCCCACGAAATCAGCATATTGCCCCAATTGATCCGCACCGAATAGCCGGGAATCAACAGAATGGAGAGAAAAAAGGCCGACACCCACACCAACGTGTGGATGCCGACCTTCTGAATAAGGGTTGAAGTCTTCATGGATGTAAAAAGGTTGTTAGAAGCGACCGGGGCCCATCATCGGGGCACCGCCACCCGGCATACCGCCGCGCATTCCGCCACCGGCTGGCATTCCACCCGGCATCATGCCACTGCCGGGAATCGCGCCGCTGCCCGGGAAACCGCCCTGCGGGCCGTATTGGCTGGCCTGATTCTTCATGTTGTTGAAGCGGTAGGTTACCTTGGCAATCACATAGCGACCGATCACCCGGCTCCACGACTGGGTGTCGTAGGTTGTGCCGTAGGAGTAGCTGTAATTCCGCGACTGGTTGAGGATGTCGTTAAATTCAATCCGGAACTCGGCCGAGTTGTCGCGCAGGAACTTCCGTCCGATGTAAGCGTTCCAAACACTGAAAGGTGCGTCCAGTGTGTTTTGGTAGTTGTAGCTGAAATCGGTGCTGAATACAAAGCCGCCGAGGAAGATGTAGGTCAGGTAAGCGCCCACACTCTGGCTGATTGTCTCGCGGTTATCCACGTTCCCGGTCGAGTATTTTGTATAGCCGTAGGAGGTGTTCGACGACACAGTGAAGTCGACGTTCTCTGAGATGTTGCTGTTGATCGAGAGGTTGAAGCCCATCCGGTTGTTGTTGGAGACGGTCAGATCCTCTCCTACGTAGGAGGGCGAGCGCGAATAGTTGTAATTACCACCCAAGTTGATGTTGAGTTTCAGCGGACGGAAGACAAAACCGTAGTTGGCATTGGCTCCCAAACTAACCGAACCATCGACATTGACCGGAGTAACCAACTGAGTACCTGCATCGAAGGTGTAGTCGTATTCCGGTATGTATGTAGCTTCCGTGAAATAGGTCGTTTTGTTTTGCACGCTGTTTTGGGTCAAAGAGGCCCGGATGCCTGCGGAGAAGTTGGTCAACCGTTCGATGTTATTGGCGTTGTAACGCAGGTTTAACGAGTGGCCGTAGCTCTGTTTCAGGTTGGGATTCCCCGAGGTGTAACGCAACGGGTTCGACACATCGACCACCGTCGAGAGGCGTTCCAACGAAGGCATACTCGAATTGGCGTTGTAATTGAGGTTGAAGTATTTCGTGCGGTTGACATAGTACCGTACCGAGAGGGTCGGCAGGATGCTTGTAAAATCGCGTTCAAAGTTGGGATCGTCCCTTTTGGGCAGAGAGATCGTTTTGGCTTGCGACGAAATTTGACCGTTGACCGAAACGGTGAAGTTGAATTTGTCAGCTTCATTATAAGAGAGACCGATACGGCCCCGTTGGGTGAAATAGTCGTAGGTAAAGCGTTCGGACACAGCCTCGTCCAGTGTCCCGAACTCGTCGGTAATCAATTTCTCGGTACTGCTGTAATTGTACGACGGGCTGTATCGGAAGTTCAGCCTGAGTTTGTCGCTGAGCGGCTCGTTGTAGTCGATGTTCGCACCGAAGTTGCGGGAGAAGCTGTTCGAGTTGGTGTTCAGGTAGATTCTCGAATCGGTTTCGTCCTCGTAATATTTGGTCACATCCGAGATTGATACCTGCTCGGAATCGTTATTGCTCAGGTTGACATTAGCCTGAAGGCTGAACGTCCGACCGGCTTTCTCGCCCAATTTGTGCGACCAGTTGACGTTTGCCCTGACACTGTAATTGCTGCCGTTCGAGGCCGAGTTTTGCGTGGTCGCGCTGTACGGCGAGCCGTTGCGGTTGTCTTCGTTGATGCTGAAGCTCTCGCTGTCGTTGCTACCCAACGACCCATTGGCCATGACCATAACCCGGTCTTTGGTACCTTCGTATTCGTACCTCAGGCTACCGCTGTGGTTGTCGTTGCCCCGAGACGAAGCGGTGGTGTCGCGCTCGATCCGAGTATCGAACAAGCCTTGCACCGGATAATAATCGCGGATATTCTTCGAGTTTTGTTTGGTGTCGTTGCCGAAGTAGTTGTAGGTGAGGTTGAGTGTGCTCGTTTCGTTCCACGTAGCCGTGTAGGCTCCACCCAAATTCTTGATCGTCTGCAAACCGCCGCCGCCGCGACCGCCGCGACCGCTGAAGCGACCGCCGCCAAACTGATTTTGGTTCAGGTTGTTGAGAATCCCGTTGAGGTTGAACATCGTACCCGAAGCGATGTAGCTCATCTGCCCGCCGATGTCGTACCGGGGTTGGTATTTGCCGTCGATGTCGCGTTGCAACTCTTGACCATAACCGCCTGATACACGCGCATCAATCACTTTTTCGATCGCCCCTTTGGTCACAATGTTCAGGGCGCGTTGGGTCTGCCCGTCGTTGAATCCCGAGAAACGGGCTTCGTCCGGCAGTTCGTCGAACATCTGGATGCTCTCGACCATATCGGCCGACAGGTTGCTCAATGCCGACATGGCATCGTCACCGAAGAGCAATTCGTCGTTGACATAGACCCGTGCAACCGCCTCGCCCTGAGCCGTCACCCCGGAAGAGGTAACCTCCATCCCCGGCATCTTGGCCAACAGGTCAGCCGCATAGGCATCCGGGTTGGTCTTGAAGGCCTCGGCGTTGAACTGGGTCGTATCGCCCCGCTGGATCACCGGGTTGGCCGCCGCCGTAACCACCACTTCTTCAATGGCGTTGGCGTCTTCTTTCATCCGGATGGTACCCAGATCAATCGTTGCCTGATCGAAATTAACGGTTTGGGTAACCGTTACATAGCCCAACGAATAGACTTCGACCAAGGCTTCGCCCCGGGGAATGTCGGTAACGGTAAAGGCACCGGATTCGTCGACCATCCCATTTTTGAGGCTATCGACCACCACCGTGGCACCGAAGAGCGGAGAACCGTCTTCGTCGTCGACCACCTTGCCCCGCAGGGTTGAACGTTGCTGTCCGAAAACAGAGAGGGAAGCTCCGAGGATCAGCAGAAGAAAGATTGCTTTTTTCATCGTTAAATTATTTTTGGTTGTTATTTTGACCTTTTTATACGATAACGACACAAAAGTAATTTTGCCCCTTCCGAATAAAAAATTAAATCGACAAACCCCGATTTTGAGTCGACAAAACGACAAAAACGCCCGCTTACCGCCCAAAACAACGAAAAGGACGGTCATTTTCACCGCCCTTTCGAATATTTTCTTTGAGGTACATTATCCCCTAAATAGGAGTTCCCCTACCCTCTGTCGAGAGAATCCGGATCGGGATTTATCTGGTCGACCTCTTGGGTCAATTCTTCGTCGGTCACCTGACCCGATCGCCCGACGGAAATCGGCTGGTCGATGTCGGGATAGATCGAATAGGGGTTCGAGGATTCAAAACTGTCGGCTTGATGGTTGGTCTTTCTTTCCATAATGGTCTCTTTTATACGTTATACAATTGTTACTTTTTTTCAAAAGAAGTTGCAAAATGTATGCCGTCAATTCCCTCCTTGCTTTTTTCCCGAAAAAAACCGACCTTTGTGGTTCTGAAAATCATAATCGTTAAATAAATCTTATGGCTTCAACTGCAGACATCAAAAACGGGCTGTGCATCGAAATGAACGGCAAGACCTTCTCGGTGGTCGAATTTCTCCACGTCAAACCGGGCAAAGGCCCCGCTTTCGTGCGCACCAAACTCAAAAACCTCGAAAACGGACGGGTCGTTGACCACACCTTCTCGTCGGGTGAAAAGATCGACCCGGTGCGGGTCGAACGCCGCCCGTATCAATACCTTTACGAAGACGACATGGGGTGTAACTTCATGCACGGCGAGACCTTCGAACAGATTCAGATCGACAAAAACCTGATCGAAAACTCAGACCTGATGCGCGAGGGACAGGTGGTCGAGGTGATGTTCCACACCGAAAAGGAGCAGGTGCTGACCGCCGAACTCCCCCCGGTGATCGACATGGAGGTCACCTATACCGAACCGGGCATCAAGGGCGACACGGCTTCGACCAACTCGCTCAAACCCGCCACCGTCGACACCGGCGCAACGGTCAAAGTGCCGCTGTTCATCAACACCGGCGACAAAATCCGCGTCGACACCCGCACCCGCGAGTACAAAGAACGGGTGAAGTAAATTCACCCGTTCTTAGAGAACATAAACGAGGCTGTATCGTTAAGATACAGCCTCGTTCTTTTTGGCATTGTTTATCTACTTTCTTTGTCTTGAAACAAAGAAAGTAGCAAAGAAAATTCAAGAACCCCAATCTCACGTGTAACTCCTCCCTTTTAGTCGCTTCGCTCCTAACGGTCGTCAAACACCGCACGTCTCGATTGGGGTTCGTTCGTCGGTTCTGCGAACCGATAGGGATTCCTTGTTTGTATTTTTAGGAGAACAAATGGGAACTGACGTGAGTAGAGTTTTCAGGGCGAAAACATTCACTCCGCAGGAGATGAATGCCGCTTGTTCGGGACACCCCTGCTCACGCTTGCGTGAAAGCAAAGGGGTGTCTCGAATAAACGGAAGTTCCCGTAGGGAATTTTCGCCCTGCAAGCCCAAGCACAAAAGTTTTTGGGGCGCCTTTTTTCAAAAAGGCGCGCTGGTTCTCTAAGAACAGCGTTACTCCGGAGCAATGGCCCTGGCGATGCGGTCTTTGCCGGAGAGGTCGGTGTGGATTTCGATGCGGGTGTATCCGAGGCGGGTGAGCAGGCGGGCGATTTCGTTGCCCATCGCCTCGTTGATCTCAAAATAAAGCCGTCCGCCGGGTTGCAGAAGCTCCTGAGCCACGGTGGCGATCCGCCGGTAAAAGAGCAACGGGTCGTCTTCCGGCACAAAAAGCGCCAGCTCCGGTTCGTGATCGAGCACATTAGGGTGCATTTGTGCACGCTCCGATGGACGCACATAAGGCGGATTGCTGACGATCACATCGAACCGCCCCGAGGGCACCTCTTGTAAAATATCGCAGGCCAAAAAACGAACTTGCACCCCGTTTCTTTGCGCATTTTCGCGGGCAACCTGTAACGCCCCCGACGAAATGTCGATCGCCTCGACCACCGCCTCGGGCCACGCCTGAGCCAGCGCAATGGCGATCGCGCCGCTCCCGGTACCGATGTCCAACACGCGGAAATCGCCTCCGGCGACGTTCTCGGTCAGCACCCGGCGCACCAACTCTTCGGTCTCCGGGCGGGGGATCAGCACGTTTCCGTCGACCCTCAGCCTCAAGCCATAAAACTCCGTTTCGCCCAACACATACTGCACCGGCCGCCCTTGCTTCAGCTCCGACAGGGCGCGCTCTACGACCGCAGGGGCTTCGACCGGGGCTTCCGGGTTGAGGTAAAGGGCCGTTCGGCTGACCTGTAACAGCTCCTCGAACAGCCGCAGGGTGATGGCCTCGGCTTCGCGAGGCGGGTAGATTCCGGACAATTCTCGGCGTATTTCGTCGAACAAAGTTTTGCGCTTCATGGAGCAAAGATACGATTTTCGTCGTACAGCCCCCGATTCCGACCAAAATGTACTATATTTGTTGCTTTAACAGATTCAGTTATGGATTCAATCAAGGCAGAGAACGGAAATACGGCGATTTTGCTGATCCACTGTCCCGACCAATCGGGGATTTTGGCCACGGTGACCGATTTTATCAACGTCAACGGGGGGAATATCGTCTACCTCGACCAGCACGTCGACCGCGAACAAAAGGTCTTTTTCATGCGCGTGGAGTGGGAATTGAAGCATTTTGTTATCCCGCAGGAGCGCATTGCCGAATATTTCGATACGCTCTATGCGCAGAAATTCCAGATGTATTATCGCATCTATTTTTCGGATTACACCCCGCGCATGGCGATTTTTGTCTCCAAAATGTCGCACTGCCTCTTCGACCTTCTGGCGCGCTATACGGCCGGGGAGTGGAAGGTCGAAATCCCGCTGATTATCAGCAATCACCCCGATATGCAATGGGTGGCCGAACGCTTCGAAATCCCCTATTTTTATTTTCCGGTCAACAAAGACAACCGCGAGGAACAGGCCGATGCTATGCTCGAACTGCTTGCCCAACAGCGGATTGACTTCATCACGCTGGCGCGTTATATGCAGATCATCCCCGAGAAGATGATCGAGGCCTATCCCAATCGGATCATCAACATCCACCATTCGTTTCTGCCGGCCTTTATCGGCGCGAAGCCCTATCACGCGGCCTACGAACGGGGGGTGAAGCTCATCGGAGCCACCAGCCATTACGTGACCGCCGAACTCGACGCCGGGCCGATCATCGGGCAAGACATCGCCAGAATTTCCCACAAAAATACGGTTAAAGACTTGATCCACAAGGGACAAGACCTGGAAAAAATTGTCCTCTCCCGCGCCGTCGAAAAACACATCGACCGCAAAATCCTCACCTACAAAAATAAAACAGTCGTCTTTAACTAAGACGACTGTGACGGCTTTTCCCGCCTCGAACTGTTCTTAGAGAACCAGCGTCGCGTCAGGAGTTAATTCCGAAGACCAACAACAGAACCAGTGCGACAGAGAGGGTCAACCAGACCAGCAGGCCTCCTTTTTTGTTCTGCTTCGTATTCGAGTCGAAGATGTATTGGTTACTCAGTCCGAGTGCCGATTGAACACCCGAAGGAATCTTTGCGGCAAAATGGCTTTTTTCTTTTCTCAGGTCGCCCAACAGATTGAATGCTTTGGTATTGCCGGTGCTTAATTGATTGCCCAGAAAACCGGCTACGACGGTCGATACCATGGCGGTCAGCTTGTTGGAGCTGGATTGGCTGACACCCGAATAGTTGGAAATGGCGGCGGTAAACTCGCCCGCCTTACCGCCCATGATGGCCTGGATCAGTTTATTGCCCACGGCCTCTTGCTCGCGACTGGCTTTGCCGCCGAAGATCGTGTCGAGTTGGGTGAGGATCGGTGTCTTTTCACCCTCTCGGAGCGCAGACTCAACGGAAGCAGTCGCGCCTTTGTTGGTCAATTTGGCCAAAATTCCGGAGAGGATGGCCGGAACGGCTCGGGAGACTTTGCTCTCCGGCTCTCCCACCGCCGCCGCCGCTTTGGGAAGTTCCGAGTCGATCAGCGTTTTCAGTGAGTCAAACATTTGTTCCATAAGAATAAGTATTTTTACAAATTAATAAATGATGGGATAACGATATAATAGTCAGATAAACAATGCTTAACAGCTTCGGTTACCGTCATAAGGCAGGTTGTCAAACGTTTCTTCCGGCGCAAAATCTTCGTCCGGATCGAACGCTTCTTCTTCGTAATAAACCTCGCGCGCCGGTTTGTAACGGCGGGAGAGGGTGCGCTCGTGGTATGAGGCAGGAGTCGGACGGCGGAATCCCCGGGTCAGCTTGATGACCAGATCGCTGAGGAACCCCAGCGTTGAAGAGAACCCGCGAATCCGCGAAGCCACCTGCGCAGTCGCCTCTTCGATCATTTCGGCCAATTTGATGGAGAGCTGATCCATCCAAAATTGGGGAGTGAGCAACTCTTCGACCCGATTCCTATCGCGGCCAATCATGCGCTTGTTCCGTTCAAGTTCCACTTTGATGCGCAATCGCTCTTGGCGAAGCTCCTGCATACTACGCAGTTGGCTGTAATCTACCCGATTTTCCATACGCTCTACTCCTTCTCTTTTTCGAACAATAACTTACTCAGCATCCGAACGATCATGTCGATGAAGAGCTTTTTACGGCGGACGTAAATGATGACGATCAGCAGGATCAACACCCCGGTCATGATGGCCGCGCTCAACAGAAGCGAACCGGTCAGCTCGGCCAGCACCAGCATGAGGGTCACGGCGAGGAACAGCAACGCGATTGTGCCCAAAAACAGCAGGACAAAGGCGGTGAAAACGCTGTCGAAAAGCGTTGAGAGGCTCTCCAACAGGCGCAGTTTTAGGCCGTCTACCTGCAATTTGCCGTACTCGAACAAGTCCTGTGCCGTCTCCTCGAAGCGGTTTTTGATCTCTTCTTTTTCCATGCCTGAATCGTGTAAGGGTCTATTTTGTATAGGCTTTGATCTCGCGTTTTACTTTTTTGCCGATTTTTTTCGCTTCGGTTCCCACCTCGTCGCGCACTTGCTGATAGGTGTCAATCAGCCGGTCTCTCTCATCTTCGTAGAAACGTTGTACCCGGCGGCGTGTCTTCTTGCCGCTTTCCGGTGCCAACAACAGGCCTGCCACCGCACCGAGGGCCGCACCGCCCAAAAATAACATCACATCTTTTGCTCTCATCATCGTATTTTTTTATGTTTTTATAAGTTCTAAAGCAAAAGAGCGATGCAAAAACCAATCCATAAATATAAGAGCTTGTTCGGATTTTTCCAAACAAGCTCAAAAAGAGGAAGTATTTTGGGGTTTTAAGGGGTTCTCATTTATCCAGAGACACTGCACGGAATGCCCAATGCCCTAACCCGCTCGGCAATGCGATTCAGCTCGTCCAAGCTGACTTTATGCAAGTCTTTGGCCGGGGTGTCGCGGTCGATCGTGTAGATCATCACCTTTTCGGGTCGCAGGTCATCGACCAGCGCAAGCCAGCCGTCGACCTCCCGCTGGGTCGTGTTGTCGATCGGCTCGCCGTTGAACGTGCCCCGCAGGAACATGGTTTGGAGGATGAATTTGCCGTTGAATTTGCGGAGGTTTTCCACGGTCGAAGCCACCGTATAGTCCGGATTGGCTGGGCCGTCGATCCGGCGCACGGTATCGTCAAAGGCCGAATCGAGCTTCAGGATGTTGTTGTCGACCTTCATCAGGGCGCGGCGCACCGACTCCCTGCCGATCAACGTCGCGTTGCTCAGCACGCTGACCTTAGCCATCGGCATCAGGGCATCGCGCAGAGCCAAGGTGTCGTCGATAATGCCCTCGAAATCGGGGTGCATCGTCGGCTCTCCGTTGCCGGAAAAAGTAATGACATCCAGCGTTTTACCCTCGGCGGCCATGCGGGTCAACGCCTCCCGCAACGCCTGCCGAACCGTCTCCCGCGAGTTGAAACGGGGCTTGACCCCCGGCGTGTTCCAGCCACATTCGCAATAGATGCAGTTGAACGTGCAGAGCTTATTATCCACCGGCAACAGGTTCACACCCAACGACGTACCCAACCGCCGACTCTGAATCGGACCGAAAATAACGGAATGAAAAAGCGACATTTTTATGAATTATAAATGATGAATTATGAATTATTTTTCTTTGCTCGGCCTTACTTTTTTACGTGGCAAAGCCATAATTTGTAACTCATAATTGCTTTGTTTTCAGGGCGAAAACATTCACTCCGCAGGATGTGAATGCCTTTTGTTTTGGATACCCCTGCCCAAGCTCGCTTGAAGGCAGAGGGGTATCCGGAACAAAAGGGTTATTCCCGCAGGGAATTTTCGCCCTGCGAACCCAAGCAGAAAAGTTTTCGGTGTCGCCTTTTACAAAAGGCGACGATTTGCGCCGCTTTCTAAAAGCGGCAGTTCAAGTCGGGCGAAGTCGCAGTTAAAGGCTGAAAAATTAGCCTCGGATGAATGCCGCGACGTAGTCGCCCACTTGTGAGGTGGTGTAGGTTTGGACTCCTTTTTCGGCGATGTCTTCGGTGACGATTCCCGAGCGAACGGCTTCGTCGATCGCACTGCGAACTGCCGCGCCCTCTTGACGCAAACCGATGTGTTCCAACAACATGGCCGCCGAAAGGATGGTGGCCATCGGGTTGGCGATGTTTTTGCCTGCCGCCTGCGGGTACGATCCGTGGATCGGCTCGAACAGGGCGACTTCGGCACCGACCGAGGCCGAGGGCAACATCCCCAGCGAGCCGCTGATGACACTTGCCTCGTCGGTCAGGATGTCCCCGAAGAGGTTTTCGGTCACGATCACGTCGAATCGCGTCGGCCATTGGATCAACTGCATCGCCGCGTTGTCGACAAACATGTGCTCCAGCGTCACATCGGGATAGGCAGGTGCCAGCTCTTGGGCGATTTGCCGCCACAGGCGCGAGGTGGCGATGACGTTGGCCTTGTCGACCACCGTCAGCTTTTTGCGGCGCGTTTGTGCCTGTTTGAACGCCAGATGCAGGATGCGTTCGACCTCCTCGCGGGTGTAAACACAGGTGTCATAGGCCGTGTTGCCGTCTTCACTGCGCCCCTGTGGCCGGCCGAAGTACATTCCGCCGGTCAATTCGCGGATGCAGACAAAATCGGCCCCCTGCACGATCTCGCGCTTCAGCGGCGAACGGTCGGCCAGCGCGTCGAACATGACCAACGGGCGGATGTTGGCGAAGAGTCCCAGCGATTTACGCATCCGCAACAACCCTTGCTCCGGGCGCACCTTGGCCGAGGGGTCGTTGTCGTATTTCGGGTCGCCGATCGCGCCAAAAAGCACGATTCCGGCCTCCTGACAAATCCGATGGGTGGCCTCCGGGTAGGGGTCGCCCGTGGCATCAATGGCCGCCGCGCCGACCAAACCCTTCTCGTAGGTGAACCGGTGGCCGAATTTCGCGCCCACGGCATCCATCACTTTGACCGCTTCCCGGATGATCTCCGGCCCGATGCCGTCACCGGCCAATAAGGCTATTTTTTGTTCCATTTCCATTTTATATTAGTGGAACTTCTTAAAAATTCAAAAGACAAGGCTTGCGACCGAGACAAAAGCGCAGTGTACTAAACGTACTCGAGCATTTTGGCGAGGGAGCGTAACGCAGTATTTTGGATTTTTTAGGAGTTCCGTTCAAAGGCTGTGATTTCAGGTTCAATGCTTACCAGATAATCCACATCATCGTACCCGTTGAGCAGGCACCCTTTTTTGTAGTTGTCGATCTCGAACGGGGTGCTTTCTCCGGTGGAGAGGATCGTAAAGGTCTGGTTTTCCAAGTCGACCTCGAAGGTGGTTTGCGGCTCTTTTTCGATCGCAGAGAATATCCGTTGGAGAAACTCCTCGGAGACTTGCAACGGTAACAGGCCGTTGTTCAGCGCGTTATTCTTGAAAATATCGGCAAAAAAGCTCGACACGACGACCGGAATCCCATAGTCGTAAATGGCCCATGCGGCGTGTTCGCGCGAGGAGCCACTGCCGAAATTCTTCCCGGCAACGAGGATTTGCCCGCTGTATGTGGCGCTGTTGAGCGGAAAATCGGCGATCAGGCTCCCGTCTTTGGCATAGCGCCAATCGCGGAAGAGGTTGTCGCCGAAGCCCTCGCGTTTGACGGCTTTCAGGAAGCGAGCCGGAATGATCTGATCCGTATCGACATTTTCTATATTGAGCGGTATCGCGCTGGATACCAATTTTTTAAATTTCGGAATAGACATAATCGTTTGGCTTTTATCAATATTAGTAATGGGGGCTTCTAAAAATTCAAAAGACAAGGCTTGCGACCGAGACAAAAGCGCAGTGTACTAAAGGTACTCGAGCATTTTGGCGAGGGAGCGTAACGCAGTATTTTGGATTTTTAGGAGTTCCCATCGTAAAGCTCATCTAAGGAAAATACCTCCCTCGGATCGCTGATAACCCCCGTCACAGCGGCGGCGGCGGCCACCAACGGGCCGGCCAACAGGGTGCGTGCGCCAGGCCCTTGCCGCCCCTCGAAGTTGCGGTTGGAGGTCGACACGGCGTATTTCCCCTCCGGCACCTTGTCGGCGTTCATGGCCAGACAGGCCGAACAACCGGGCTGGCGCAGGGC
>JAISHQ010000062.1 GCA_031262465.1 Rikenellaceae bacterium | reverse complement strand
TTGCGCTCGCGGGGGGAGATCGACGTGAACGACATGGCGCGGAAATACTTCAACGGGGGCGGGCACAAAAACGCCGCCGGAGGGAAGCATTTCGGGCCGATGCGCGAAGCGGTGCAGGTGTTTCGGGCGGCGTTGAAAGATGGTTTTTAGAACACGTGGTTCATTTTTTATAAATTTTATTCATTTTTTGAACCAAAAGCCTTGACAAAGGGGTTTTGATGTTGTATATTTGCGGCATGACCGAGGGTCATGCCGTTTTTTATGGTTTGATAACCGAACACAACTAAAAACTCCACACATGAAAAGAATCACTTCTACCTCCCAGACCCCGCGCCCGATACCGGACGCGGCCACCCAAAAAGCGATCGACTTGCTCGAATCGGCCAAAGAAGCCGTCGGCGAGATCGTAGAAATCCGCCGGCAGGAAAAAATGTCCTGCACCCGGGCCTCGCACGTGGCGCGCGAGATCAACGAAATCATCAAAGTGCTTGCCCTGTACCTCCCTAACGAATCGTTGGCATGAACCCAATCATTGAATCGCTAAACAATTATGCGGCGGCCAACCGTTGGTCGATCGACGGCGGCACGGCACGGAACCTCGCAGTCGGGCAATTGGAATTTCCGGTGATCTGGCACCAACCGCTCGCCCTGACCGGTAAAATTGGCCGAAACGAAGGGGTGTTGACCTATAAATTGTCCTTCCTGTTGCTCGACGGGGAAGAGGGTCGGGATCACGGTTGCCGGGAAGAAATTCGGGAACGACTGGAACAACACGCGCTGGGCATGATCCGCACGCTGGAGAATCATGCGCGGGTGCAGGCGGTGCGCTTGGTCTCCTGCCGACCGGCTGAGGCGACACTCACCCATTATGGAGAAACGGCACTGACGGTGACTATTGAGGCCGATGTGCTATACTGTCACAAAAATACGCCTGCTTAACCCCCTATCAATCATGCAAATCACCAACACGCCCGAGCCGTTTTCCCCGGCTTTCGGAGAGATTCTCTATGCCGTTGCGCTGACCGAAGAGGAACGAGGAGCAGAGATTGCGATCTTCAATTCGACCGGACAGGCGATGATCGGGATTAAAAAAGCGACAGAGGTGCCAGAATTTAGCCTGAACGTGGCCGATTACCTGCGCAGTCAGGTGGCCATCGAGCCTCTCCCCCGGCAAGTGTGCCGAATCATCGAAGCACCCCAGCGGCTATTTCGCAGCCTCATCGCGCACGGAGATTGGACGGCGAGCCAGCTCCACACGGCGGGGATTGTGCCGGTCGGGATGAACGAGGCGATGTGTGATCCGGGGCTTCGGTCGCTCGGCCCGGACGAACAGGACGAAATCGGCTGGGTGGCCGGGGCGGGAACCCACTTTGCCCGCGCGCTGTTCCCGGTAACCGGAAAAGACCCCCTTGAAATTCAGTTGGGGCGGATTGAGATCGAAGAACCCCGGATGTTGGCACTGATCGTCAACAGCGACGACCTCGATTTGGGGTTGCAACAACGCGGTTGGCAGTGGACGGATTTTGATCGCTTCACGGTGGAAATTCATTTCAATTACCAGAAAATCACGACGTTTGAATACATCGTCCGCCCGAGCAACCGGTGCAAAACACGCTTGGCTTGGTGGAATCGGCAGGGAGGCATTGATTTTCACTCGTTTGAATCGACCAGCCGGGAAGAGCGACTGTTTGAAAAGAGGGAGGCCGCTGTGGGGGATCGCAACAGGCCTGTATCGGCACAGTGTCAGCTTGTTAGAACCCTGCACACCGCCCATACCACCCGCGAGCAAACCTTGAGGCTGTCGCAAATTGTCGGTTCGCCGCAAATCTGGATTGTAGAGGGCGACACCTTGATTCCCGTAGAAATTCGCGCCGAAAAGCCCTTCCCGATCGCCGAAAACGGGGAGACGGCGATTGAACTGCAAGTCGTCGGTACCGAACCCCTTTTGTTTCAGTCCTTTTAATCCGTCCCCATGATTGAAATTTTGATTGACGGCCAGCCGGTAGAGGCATCGGCCGACTGCTCGGTTGTGCTCTCGGCCTCGCTGTCGGAGCTTACCACTCCGGAGACGCTCCGCCCCAAAAGACACGAATTGACCCTCGCCATGACCCCGCAAAATCGGGCGGTGTTGGGCTTTCCCGAACAGGCGTTTTCGCCCCGCCGTTTCAAACAAGAGGAGCATTGGGGCACGATCCGGTGCGCCGAAGCCACGCTGGTGGAGGGAAATGTCGAATTGGTGCGCTGTGAAAATGACCCGGCGGAAGGGGGCCGGTATCTGCTTGCGCTGGTGGTTCCCACGCCCCATTGGGTCGGTCAGGCCACCCAAAAATTGTTAGGCGAGACCGAGATTGAATACGAAGGCGTTTTGAATGCGGCCCAAATTCAGAGCAGCTGGACAGCCGATTCGCCCGTTCGGTTTTTGCCGGTCAAACGGGATCAATACCCCGCTTACGGAGAGACGCAAAGCGTTATCAGTCAGTTGGGATATGAGAATTATTACCCGTTTGTGCAGGTCAAAGCGCTGTTCGAGGCAATCGTTCAATCGGCGGGATACCGAATCGAATCGTCGTTTCTGAACGAACCTTTTTTCGGAACGCTCTACATGAGTGGCCGATACGACCAGACGGGAAACAATGGAAGCATCGCCCGGATGGATTTTATCGCCGGGAATACGTTTCCCGACCGAACCGCCACAGCAGATAGCACCGGTCGGGTGTACACAACCGCTCCGGCAGGCACCCATTCGGTTGGCACGCCGGTCGATACGGCCATCCTTTCGACAGAATATACCAGCACGTTATCGGAGCGCGCCCCCTCGTTCCAACTCATCGACGGCAGACCTGCCTTCGTTCCGGAAGAGGCGGTGATTGTCGGGTTTGAATTTCAGATGAAGGTGCAACTCGCTGGGCAGGTCGTCTCGGAGAGCGAGGAGCCTTTTCGCCTGATGTGGGGCGAGGAGACCCTGTACGAAGCTGAATTGGAGGAGGCAAATCCGTTGACCGACCTGAAAAACACAGGAGGAGTGGCTGGGGCATACCGGGTGGTGGTCTCCGACGAAACCGTTGTAAACAGAAGGATTGCGGTCTATCGGGCCAACGGCAGCAGTACATATCTGTATTTTACCAATCCGAACTCGCTGCTCAACATCCCGAATGACTTTACTCGTGTCACGTGTTTTCAAATGCAAGGTTACTCGTATGTTCAGATTCAAAATTGGGCTTTGTATAGCAACGAAGAATATGTCGAATTTGAGACCGGTTCGAGCCAAGAGTTAGCATTGAAAGTACGGAGCCAGCCGCTGTTGCGCCCCAAGGACGAAGCGGTATTCTTCGATACGCTTGTTTTCGAGGGGCTTCCGGCCGGAAGCGTGTTGACCTATTGCTTCGGGACGCTCATCAAGCCGGTGTTCTATTCGATGCCCGAGCCGGGGTCGCTCGTGACGTTTGCCTCGCTTTTTGCCCACCAAACGACGCAAATGGAGTTTATCGAGGCGATCACACACCTCTTCGGGCTTCATTTTTATACGGACGAACTGACGAAAACCTTGTACATCGAACCCCGGTTTACCTTTCTGGAGGCCAATTCGGTTACCGACTGGACAGCGAAAATCAACCCGAAACAGCCCATCGAATGGGAAGAGTTTGGCGGCGATCGGCACGAGCGGGAGCGGTGGGGATACCGATCGGGGGATGCGGCCACGGAACGAGCAAGTGGCGAAGGCGGAATGCCCTACGGAGCGTGGGAGGCCGAGGTGCTCAACCGCTATGGGCTGTCGGGGAGAGCGACGTATCCCAACCCGCTCTTTACCGCCACGATAGACAGAACCCAAGCACTCAGTAGCGCCCCGGCGGCCTCGATGATTGTGGTCGGAGACCGCGATCAGCGGGAGGGAGTAAGCAATTTCCCGGCAAAAATCGTGCGCTACCTCGGCATGAAGCCGCTTCCCGCCGGGCAACGATGGGGGTGGCCAACCTATGCCAATCAATATCCGTTGGTGATGTTCCACTCCAAAAACGAAGATTGGTTTACGCTCTGTTTTGATGACTATCAGGAGCAGTTAGGGTTGAAAAACTACCACCAGCCGATGTACGACACCATCAACAACGGGCGAAAACTCTCCCTGCACCTGCGGCTCAGCCCCTCGGACATGGAAGCCATCCTGTCGCCGAACTCAACCCACTGTGACTTCCGAGGGAACTTCGTTTTTTGGATCCGAGGCGAAAAAATCCGGGGCCGCCTGCTCGAAATCACCGGATACAACCCAGTGCAAGGCGACTCCGCCCGGTGCGTCTTCGCCGTTGAAGACATTTCGTAAATCCTCCTTTTTCAGCCTCGAACTGTTCTTAAAGAACCATCGCGCCTTTTTGAAAAAAGGCGCCCCAAAAACTTTTCTGCTTCTCTTTGCAGGGCGATCATTCCTTTCAGGAACTTCGTTTATACTGTATTCCCCCGGCCCCTCAAGCGAGCTTGAGCCGGGGAATACAGCACAAAACGCATTCGCCCGCAGGCGAATGTAATCGCCCTGAAAACACATTCACTTCAGTTCCCCTAAAATTGAATCGTAAAATCCCAATCGGTTCGTAGAACCGACCTCGGCAGTGGGGTGAAAGGGATGCTTTTGGCCGATTTTGGCCGCGGCCAGCCCGAACGAAACTGTAATTTCGTTCGGCCGCGAGACAAAAGCGCAGACAAAAGCATTCCGAAACCCCGGCCGAAAACTTTTCTTTGCTACTTTCTTTTAGGATAAAAGAAAGTAGAGAAAAAGAACAAAAAGACAGGACAAAATTCCACATTCTAACGATTCTATTCTCATGACTTTATATCAAAAAAGATTGCGCGAGTTAGTTAGCTCGCATTGTACAACACAGCCGGACGGGGGCGAGGTGGTCGACCTGTTGTTCCGGGTCGGCGTGATTGACAGCACGTTGGTCAAGGTGTTGTTGATCCGCCAATACGTCGACCAGCTGATGCGCGAGGGCGAGACCAAGCTCAACGCGATGTGGCGGGCGACCGAAATTTTTGCCTGCACTTACGAGTATGTGCGCAAATGTGTCTATTATTATAAGGATATTAACCTGCAATAGCTTTCGGTTAAATTCCGTATAAAACGGATTCCCTTGCCCCGCCCCTATCTTCGCATCATCAAATCTAAGTAATTATCCGACTTCATTTCAATTACGCTCATGTCCGAACTGATAACCATCCGGAACCAATCGAAAAAAACGACCGAAATCCGCATCGAGGGGATTATCGGCATCGCCGAAAAAACGCAATTCGACGACCCGCAGGAGCGGATCAGCACCTACGAAGCCTTTCAAAACGCCCTGCGGCAAATCCGCCGGATCAAGGCCGAGACGGTGATCGTCAACATCCGCTCGACGGGTGGAAATGTCAACGACGCGCTGTTGATCCACGACGCGCTCAGCTCGCTGGAGGGGTGCCAAATCGTCACCCGCTGTTACGGGTACATTGCCTCGGCGGCCACGATCATCGCCCAAGCCGCCACGAAAGGGTGCCGCGAAATCTCGAAAAACGCCCTCTACCTGATCCATCAGGCCTCGTCCTCGGCTGAAGGCAACGCCGGGGAGTTGGTGCAAACCGCTGACCTGTTGGGGAAAACCGACGAGCGCATTGCCCAAGTCTATGCGGCGGCCTCGGGACGCGAGGTGGAACCGTTCATCGCCCTGATGCGCGAAAACAGCGGAAACGGGCGGTGGCTCTCGCCCGAAGAGGTGATCCGCGAGGGGCTGGCCGACAAGGTGATCGCTCCGGCCAAAATCACCAACCAAGCGCAGGAAACCCTGCTGAAGATGAACCTGCCCGAAATTCCGTCGCACCTCCTGCCACCGACCCACGCCAAAGGGTGGCGCAAACAGTGGAACGCCCTGTTGGAACGGTTGAGCGTTGAAATCGCTGAAAAGCAAGCAGATACAGCAACCGTCGCCGAAACTTTTACTAAACCCTCCCCTGCCCCGTCGAATCGGGAAGATACCGCCGAACTCGAAGAAGAAATCGCGCGGTGTGAAAATCCCGAGCCGTCGGCGGCAGTGCAAGAAATAGCAGACCTTCAAAACCGCATCGTCGAACTCGAAACGCTCAACGCGAAACTCCGAGCCAAAGCGACACAAACGCTACCCAAAGAGGATCCCTCGAACCGGGAAATCAAACGCTACGGAAACGCCGCCGCCTACGAGAGCGACATGAAAAATTTCATCAAATCTTAATCTCACTTTTTTGCTTTATGGCACAACTGATTGAAAATCCCAAAACCTATCAGGGACAGGAACTCGACACGATCTTTTTCCGCCCCATGCTGAGCGGCCCCGACGCTGAAAATCTCGGCATCCGCATCCTCTACAATATGCCCGTGCCGACCACGCTCCAATTTTGGAGACGGGCGACCGACGTGCTGAAAAAGTACTCGAAAGGGTGGATCGGCGGCGATCCGGCTCAGAAATTCCAGAAGAAGATCGAGCTGTTCAAGGTCAAAGCCGAACTCGGATTCTCGGCCACCGATTATTTCCAAATGGTCTTCGAACAGCTGTCGAACACCGCCGGAGCCAATATGGACGACCTCTCGGGAACCGCGTTGGAAGCCGCTGAAACCTCGCTTTTCAAGGCCTCGATTGCTGAAGCAATCCGCGCCACGATGTGGTACGGCGATGCCACCCGCGAAGAGGGGCTGAACACCTTCGACGGATTCCTGAAACGGATCATGGCCGACATGAACGAGGAGGATAGCGAGCTGACGACCGTCAACATGACCTCCATGTCGGCAACCGATGCCGCCGAGGCATTGTTCAAAAACCTGTGGGAGAGCGCGCCGGAGGTGTTGAAACAGTTCAAGAGCGACGGCAATTTGGTCTACCTCGTCAGCTCGGACGTGTACAACAACTACGAGGACTCGCTGGACAGCATCTCGAACGAAAGTGCCTATTTGGCCAAGCAGAACGGACGCAAGGAGTTGTTTTTCAAGGGCATCCCGGTGATTGACGTACAGATGAGCGGCTACGCGGCCGATTACGCCGATATGCCGGCCTCGTTTGCCCTGTTGACCGAAAGCCGCAACCTGGCGTTGGCTGTCAACACGAACGACTTCCCGGGTATGGAGGTACGGATGTGGTACAACCCGGACGAAATGGAAAATCGCCAACGCGCTGTCTTTATGGCCGGATGCGACTACCTGTTGCCGGAGTTGATTGTGGCCGCGTTGACTGTGCCGGTATAACGCTCCTCGAAACAAAACCATTCTTTCCCCTTTTAACTGTCTAAATTCCAGCATGAAAAACGGATACACGCATCACTTCGGAAAAACGACCGGAGGGATCAAAACGATCGCCCTGACCCCGGTGGAAAACATCAACTCGGTCGCAATCGACCACCAAACCGGTGCTTATCTTTCGGTTACGTTGAAAGAGCTGACCCAATGGGTCGAATGTTCGCTGGCCGAAGAGGCCGCCGAGTACCGCGAAGAGCACACGTTGCGGAACGGGATAGCGGTCGTTGTCCACACGCTGGAATTTCAGACCGACAAGATGGATCGGGAATCGGACAGCCTGCTTCGTCAGTTGGCCGAGGCCTCTCCCGGCGGTCTGGCCGCCGTTGTCACCACCAACGATAACGTCAGTTTGCTGGTCGGATACTCCCCGGAACACGGCGCGGAACGCCCCTTGAGGCTCGAAAAAGTCGCGGGCCGTTCCGGCAAAAAGTACGCCGACCCCAGCCGTGAGGCCATCAGCCTCGTCTCTCGTGACACGGCCAAGGCCAGAATCCTGAACGGAAGTATCGGATAAGAGCTTGTTTGGAATTTCCCGCCAAAGCTCTAAACACCTCCGAAAAACGCCCTTTTCTTTCTTGTTGTGGGTGGGGGCAAGATTTGCCTCCACCTTTTTTTCTCGTCCCTCTCAACCCTAAGCCATGACAAAAAGCCCGATAGAAACCAGCCGCATGACGGCTCCCACAAAAAAACAAAGCGTGAAAATCATTCACAACCGGATCGACCCCTACATCGTGCAAGGGGCAACGGCTGAAAACGCCCTCTGCTGGAAATGGGGCGAGGACAACCTCTTCCCCTATGCCCTGTCGTTGCTCTCGCGCCGATCGACCGTACACCGGCGGATCATGAACGACAAAGCCAACTACATCGCCGGGAAAGGGATCTCCTACGCCCCGGAAGATGCCCGGCTCGCCCAAATTGTCGAGATCGCGAACGGAAGTGGCGAAACCCTGCGGCAGGTGATCCGAAAAATCGCCTTCGACAAAATGCTCTTCGGGAACGCTTTTCTGGAGATCGTCACCGACCAGCGGCGCAGTTTTGTCTCGCTGTTTCATCAGGATGCCTCGAAATGTCGGTTGAGCAAGGACAAACAACACATCCTGTTGTATCACGACTGGAAGGAATACGCCCCGAAAAATCCGAAAAAACTGCCGCTCTACCCCGTTTTTGAGCAGGCCAAAGATGGTACCCTGCGGTCGATCGTACATTACAAGGAGTACGAGCCGATGTTTGAAAACTACGGGATTCCGACCTACATCGCGGGGCTGAATGTCTCGGCCATCGCCTACAAGACGGACAAATGGAACATCAGCCGGTTGGATAACTCGTTCCAGCTCTCGGGGATCATGATGTTGGACGCGGACGTGGACAGCGACAGCGAAGCCGAATACATTCTGCGGCAGGCCGAGGAGAAATTTGCCGGGAAACCGGGTCAGGTCATGTTTTTGGTCAAAGGGATGAGCGAAAAGGAAAACTCGAAATTTATCCCCGTCACCTCCGAAAACGAGGGCGATTGGAAAGACCTGCACGCTCAGGCGACCAACGACATTGTGGTGGCGCACTCGTGGTTCCGGTCGTTGAGCGGGCTGGAATATTCGACCGGATTTTCGTCGGAACGGATTCTGCACGAATACGAAATTGCCCTTAACACGCTGATTCTCGGCCAACAAGAAGAACTATTGGAGCCGATCCGGAGCGTCGTCGAAAACCAATTTCAGATCGACGCTTCGTCGGTTCAGATCGTCAACCGCCCGCCGCGCGAACCGCGACCCGGCTATATGCGAGTGTGGGAGGCTCGGAAGGCCGACGGGTTGCCCTTCGACGAAAACGACCCCGGACAAATGCTTTTTCTCTCCCAAATCTAACCCCTTTTAATCGTTCGTAATTCATGGAAAATCTATTGATTACATCCGCCGAGGTCATCGAATTGGCCTTTTCGCCGCACGACCGGGTATCGCCGGTTGTGATGACCGACAGCCGGATCGAGACGGCGCAACTCCGCTTTCTGAAGCCCGTGCTGAAAACGCTCTACCCCCGCCTAACGGAGGGCGAGTACGCCGATTTTTGCACCGAATACATCAAACCGGCGTTGGCTCATTTTGTGAAATACCACCTCTTTCTCTCGCTGGCCATCCGGATCGGTGACGACGGGATTATCCGCCCGCAACCCACCGGAACCACGCCGCTGGACTCCGAAGAGGTGGGTCGACTGAGGCGCGAAAGCCGAAAAACGGCCTATCTGCTCTTGGAAAAGGCTTTCGACTACCTGAAAGATCACGCCGGTGACTTCCCCGAGTTCGACCCGCAGGCAGAAATTCATCGCCCGGCGCGCCCCCGGATGCGGGGAGGCATCCTGATTTGATGGATACGCTCATTACCTACATCCTTGCGCCGTTGACCTCGGGGCTGATCGGCTGGTTGGCCAACGCCTACCGCAACCGCCAGCGCAAGGAGGCCGATCAGATCGAGATCGCCCGGCAATACAAGGAGTTACTGACCGATGCGTTGGAGGACAAGCGGGCACTCTATCAGGAGATCGACAAGTTGCGCGACGAGTTGGGCACGATCCGCCAAGAGATTGCGCTGGTCAAGGAGGAGCGCACGCGGATGCAGATCGCCATCTCGAAAGCCACGCAATGCGACCATTCGTCGGCCTGCCCGGTCATCCGCGATTTTCAGGTTAAAATCGCCGCCGAATCATGAGCCGGGGACTGCGCAACAACAACCCCGGCAACATTCGGCAGTCGGCGGTGCGGTATCAAGGCGAAATTATCCCCTCGACCGACACGGCCTTCAAGCAGTTCAAAACCGTGGTTTGGGGGTATCGCGCCCTCTTCATGCTCCTGCACACGTACCAGAAAAAACACGGGCTGAACACGTTGAACGGCATGATCCGCCGGTATGCCCCGCCCGTGGAGAACGACACGAACGGATACGTAAGGGCCGTCTGCACCCGCTCGGGCATCGCCGCCGAGCGGGTGATTAACACGTTGGACGGCCACACGATGATCCCCGTGGCCTGCGCGATGAGCCGGGTCGAAAATGGGGTGGAAGCCGTGCGGAAAGACGTAGAAGCGGGGTGGGAGTTGTTCGTTCAAAGCCTGAACGCATGAAAAAAGTGTCGTGGGCATTGGCCATCGTCGGGCTTCTCTGTGGGATTATCGCCTACCAGCACGAGCGGCTGAAACGGTTTCGGAGCGAGAACAACACGCTGAACAGCAACCTCTTCGCGCTGCTGAACACGGTCGACCGGTATAAGACCCGTGACAGCCTGAATGCCGCGAGTGTCGGGGCGTTGCAACTCACCCTGTCGCAGTACCGGAAGTGGAGGCAACAGGATGCCGAGACGATCGAGAGCCTGAACATCCGCCTGAAGCGAGTGGAAAATGTGAGTCGGCACGCACTGGAGAGCAACCAGCAACTAACTATCCCCCTGCAAGATACGGTAATCCTATTCCGGGAGCGAGCCGATACGGGCCGGGCGTTCGCCTACCGGTCGCCCTACATCGACCTGCGGGGACGGGTTCAGAAAGATTCGGTCGACATTCAGTGGACAGCAACCGACACGCTGTTGCAGGTCGTGCACCGCGTCCCCCGCCGTTTCCTCTTTTTTCGTTACGGCACCAAAGCCATTCGGCAAGAGATTGTCTCCAAAAACCCGCACACGGAGATTACCTATACCGAGTACGTGGAGTTTCGGAAATAGAAGCGATAAAAACAGAGCCGGTGCTTTACGCACCGGCTCCATTTTTTGGATACGGATGTATTCCGTTATTTATCCGTAAGATCGTCAGTCTGAAATTTAGCCTTTTCTTGCGTTCTTGGAATAAAGAACGCTTTGATACAATCGGGATTACGAACACAAATTTGAATATGATTTTTTTCTTTTAAGCCAGCCCCAGGATACAGTATTTCTCCTTCCCAAAAAACGCCTCTGACAGAGTCGACCTTGGGAGCTGTTTGATTCTCTACATGGGTTTTAACAACTGCACAATCCAATTTTCTCCGCATCAAATCGGTGCTATTTTCAGGCAAAGTAATCCCTCCTATTTCACAAGAGGTCTTGAGTTGATTATATGCGTCCTTCAGTCTTTGACGTTGATGAAATTCTAACAGATCAAGGCAATTCCCTAAATCGATGCAAGCACCTAATACTGCAGGGTCGTTGAAGCCTTTTTCTTTAGCGAACTGTAAAGCACGATCATGATCATTTTCCCAAAAATAAAAACCACTGCCAAGCCAATCATAACTATTTTCACTGCGTTTCATTCTCTCTTGGTTGGATACAATTTTATCACGAACCGATTTTTCACAACCATGAAATCCGAAGATGAAATAAGGACGTTTAGAATACATTAGGATTCATAATAAGCAGGATTCAACTCCTCGTTCTCTAAAAGAATACCTACCCGTTGTAAAAATTTGACAGCATCTTCTTTTGTCTTGATTTCCGGGTATTCTGACAATGAATCGAAGTCAGAACGTGTTATCTGATTGGAATAATACCTTCTCGTTTCACTATCATCAATAGTATTTCCGTCTCCTTTTCCTTCATTCCAAACAGAAAACCATGGAGTATCTTCTTGGTGCAATAACGTCATAAGCCCTTGCTTCTCTAAGTGCCCATATTTCGCATACACTTTGTTCAGAATTTCACTGTGTGGGGCTTTAATGCAGTTTATTTCCTCGTTTGAATTCTCAATCACGACCAAATCATCTACTTTAACGCCTTTCCCCGTATAAAACTCATAAAGAGACGGTATCACAGGGCCATTCTCCCATGCCTTTATTTCATCAGAAATTAAAGGAGAGTCATTCAGGGATAGAGACCATCCATGCGCGATATAAATCAACTTTATTAGTTGATATAAGGACAATGGAGCTTTGTTTGCATTCGACCTCTTAATAAAGTAGTCGGCAATTGTAAGAGAATTATAACACATAAGGCAATTTTTTAAGGTTTTATAACACAAAATTAATGCCCAAATTTTTCTTGCAAGAAAGAAAAACTAACAAGTCAAAGATAGTCATTTTTTGTTAATCATCAATAATTTGGCATTTTTCTGACCCATTTGTGGCTAATACCACGAATGGGTAGCTTTTTATTGCCATACATATTAATTATTTATGAACCATCGTGTTGTACTCTTCGAGTGAGCCGACGATCAGGTTGTCGTACTGGCGCATCCCGGTACCGGCGGGGATCAGGTGACCGCAGATCACATTCTCCTTCAGGTTTTCGAGGTGATCGACCTTGCCCCAAATCGCTGCTTCGTTGAGCACCTTGGTGGTCTCTTGGAATGAGGCAGCCGACATAAAGCTCGAAGTTTGCAAAGCCGCACGAGTGATACCCTGCAATACCTGAGTCGAGGTGGCAGGGGTGATGTC
>JAISHQ010000096.1 GCA_031262465.1 Rikenellaceae bacterium | reverse complement strand
ATGGCCATGGCCGTGATCTTGTGGTCGCCGGTAATCATCACGGGTTTGATCCCCGCCGTGCGGCATTTTTCGACCGCCGCCTTGACCTCCTCGCGCGGCGGGTCGATCATGCCCAACATCCCGACAAAGATCAGCCCCGTCTCCAATGTTGCCGGTTCGATCCGAGAGGGCAATACCTCGATTTCGTTCATCGCCACGGCCAAGACCCGCAGGGCGTTTTCGGCCATTTGGGTGTTGGCCAATCGGATACGGTCGAGGTCTTCGGCGGTCAACGGCCGGATCGCACCGTTTTCATAGATGCGGTCGCAGGCGGCCAACGTCTCGTCCAACCCGCCCTTGACGGCCACCAAAATATCCGCCTCGCGCCGGTGGGCGGTGGTCATCATTTTTCGCTCCGAGTCAAACGGAATTTCGCCCGTGCGGGGGGTCACGCCTTCGATCTCGTTTTTGTTGACCCCAAATTTCATCCCCAAATCCAACATGGCCGTCTCGGTCGGGTCGCCGGTCGTTGTCCACCGCCCCTCCTCTTGGGCGAGGGTGGCATCGTTAGCCAGCAGGGAGAGGACGACCAACCGCCGAGCCTCTTCCGACAGTGTTTCAGACAATTGGGAGACATCCGTCGCCTGCCCGTCGATATAGAGTTGTACGACCGTCATGCGGTTTTGGGTCAGCGTCCCGGTTTTGTCGGAGCAGATGATCTGTGTACTGCCGAGCGTCTCCACCGAGGGGAGTTTGCGGACAATGGCGTGGCGTTTGACCAACCGCTGAACGCCCAAGGCGAGCACGATGGTCGAAACGGCAGGCAACCCCTCCGGAATGGCCGCCACGGCCAGACTGATCGCCGTCATAAACATATCGAGCAAGGGTCGCCCATAGAGCACCCCGACCCCGAAGATCACCGCGCAGATAATCAGGGCGGCATAGGCCAACATTTTGCCCAACGTGTCGAGCTTTTGTTGCATCGGGGTTTTGGTCTCGCCCACCGATTGGATCATCGTGGCGATCCGCCCGACCTGGGTCTCCATCCCGATGGCCGTCACAATCCCCTTGCCCCGCCCGTAAGTCACGCTGGTTGAGGAGAAAGCCATATCGGTCTGGTCGCCGGGCTGTACTTCGCCCGCCACCGGCTCGGTCTGTTTCTCCGCCGGAACCGACTCGCCGGTCAGGGCGGCCTCTTCGACCTTCAGGTTGACCGCCTCGATCAACCGCAGGTCGGCGGGAATCGAGTCGCCGGTGTCTAACAACACCAGATCGCCGACCACCACCTCGCGCGAGGCGATCTCCTGCGCCAGCCCGTCGCGCACCACCGTGCAATGGGGCGAGGAGAGTTTTTCCAGCGCGTCGAGCGATTTTTCCGCCTTGGCCTCCTGCGCCACGCCGATCACGGCATTCAACACAACGATCACCAAAATAATTACGGCATCGGTAAACCCCTCGCCGTGCATATAGCCCACCGTGCCCGAGATGGCCGCAGCCACCAACAGGACGATAATCATGAAACTCTTGAACTGGTTGAAGAACTTGACGACGAGGCTGGTATGCCGAGTTTTTTGGAACTCGTTGTAACCGTCGCGCGCCAAGCGCGCCTGAGCTTCCCCGGCGGAAAGCCCCCGGAGGGTATCGGTCGAAAAAAAGGCGGCCACCGCCTCAACGGTCTGCGCGTAAAAGTTTTCTGTGGTTGACATCATTGTTGGATTATGTGGCATGAATTTACCCCAAACCTAAAGAAAAAATCGTTCCAAAAGACAGAGTTGCTTAATTTTTAGTGAATTTTTTAGAACCTGCTCCGACCTACCACCCCGCCCTTACGGGCACCCCTCCTTCCCGAAGGAGGGGATTTTATTAGATATGAAAAGCTGGAAATTCTGCAAAAAATCTCCTCCTTCAAGGAAGGAGGAGTACCTGAGCCGATAGGCGAGGGGGAGGTGGTAGGTCTTTTCTGCATAAACTTGAAGCCTTAATACGCTGTTGTAGAGTATATTTTCAGGGCGATCACATTCGCCTCTCGGGCGAATGCGTTTTGTGCTGTATTCCCCAGCTCAAGCTCGCTTGAAAGCCAAGGGGGAATACAGCATGAAACGAAGTTCCTGAAAGGAATGATCGACCTGCAAGCCCAAGCACAAAAGTTTTCGGTGTCGCCTTTTACAAAAGGCGACGATTTGCGCCGCTTTCTAAAAGCGGCAGTCAAAGGCTTGAAGATGAAGTGACTACCGATTACACAGTTCCCGAAAAGGGCAGGGGACGCAGGTTTTGAGGTCTTGGCAGGGGGTGAAGGGGGTGGCTGGGTCGAAGAGTTCGTTCAGTTTTTCGGTCACTCGCTCGCGAAACTCTTCGGCGTAATCCGACACGCGCAGGACCTCTTCGGCACTCTGCTTGCGCCCGTTTTGGTCGGTCTCCACGTCGAGGAGCGAGGGCGAATAGTCCGCCCGATTCATGAAGCGGACAAAATAGAGTGCCGGGACAACCTCGTGCCCCGTCTCCCGGTGGCACATATAGGAGTAGAAGAGCGTTTGCAGGGCGGCCGCGTTGCGCAGGGCGTGGACGGGCGAAAAGAGGGCATCGAGGCTTTTGAACTCGAAGAGGGTGCCGATCCCGCCGCCCGCGCCTTTGTGGCCACCGGTCTTGTAATCGACCACGCGCAGGGTGTCGTCGTCCAGCGCGTCGAGCCGGTCGATCTTTCCGCCCAGCCGGACTTTTTCCTGTTGTCCGTCAATCGGGATGTCGATCGACGAGTCGATCCAATGTTCCACGGCCTTGACCTGAAACGGCCCGTGGGAGGCATCGTAGGCCAGCAGGCAGGTTTTCAGGTAACGGCGCACGATGTCGGCCACGAGGGTCAGGTTGCCCCCGAAGTCGGCGGGCGTGATCCGCTTTTCGCCCTTGAAATATTCCGAAATCACGGCTTGTTCGACCGCTTGGTCAATCAGCGACTGTTTCAAGACGGCTTGTAGCTCATTTTCTGCATCTTCGGTCTGGGTCAACGAGC
This sequence comes from Rikenellaceae bacterium, assembly GCA_031262465.1. Lineage (GTDB taxonomy): Bacteria > Bacteroidota > Bacteroidia > Bacteroidales > Rikenellaceae > JAJQAW01. Next base: position 1,270 of record JAISHQ010000096.1, on the reverse strand, counting down.
CGTAAAGCAGTTCCGCCGCCTTGTGAAAAATGTTGCCAAACATGGGCAGGTCGACCTCCTCGGCCAACTCTTCGGCCTCGCGCAGTCGCCCCACGGCCTGATAGTAAAATTTGAGCGGGCACTCGACATAGCTGTAAAAAAGCGAGGGACTGATGCGCCGCGACCCCTCGTCGCCGAGAAATTCCCGGAGGGCGGCGATGACGCTCTCGTCCTTTTGAACCGCGAGGTCGCCCTTTTGCGGGAAGCGGATGTTGAGGGCCATCTCCCGGTGCAGAACCGCGTGGGGCGATTCGTAATCCAACTGATAGATGTACCGGCTCGGCTCACCCGTTTTTCGCTCGTCGGTTTTGACGGAGTAGACCAAATGTACCCGCCGGGCGCGCTGGATCAGGCGGTAGAAATAATAACCGTAAACTCCCTCGTGGTGTTGCGGGGTGGGCAGGCCGTAAGCTAAGCGCAGGTTGTACGGAATAAAGGATAGTGCCCCAGAGAGGTTGCCGGGAAAGGTGTCGTCGTTGACCGAGAGGATCACCACGTTCTCAAAATCGAGGTTGCGGGTCTCCAAAATCCCCATGATCTGCACCCCTTCGAGCGGTTCGCCCTCATAGGGCACGCGCACCGGTTGCAACATCTTGCGCAGGAGCGAGAGCAACACCCGGTCGGTGATCTCCAGCGCGCATTCGCGCAGGGTGTTTTGCAGTTGGTAGATGCGGTCGATGATGAGGGCGAAAAAAGCCGGGGTCATCTCTTGCGGGTCGTCGGTCGCCTCGTTCCCCAAGCGCGAAAGAAGCCCGGTTAGGTAGTCGCACAAGGCCTCCCAGCCCGAAACCGGCGTGAAAACCGCCGCGAGCCACGGGTCGTCGGCAAAACGTTCGGCGGGGACATAAATCTGCCGTTCGGCGACAATCGCCCGGGCATGAGCCTCGGCGGCCTCTCCCGCCGCCCGCCGCAGGTGGGGCTGGCCGAGCAGACCGGTTACATCGCTGTGGTAGAACAGGGTGCGGTCGCCACGCCGGGTGGTGTGTCGTTGCAGTTCGATCAGCCGTTCGAGCAGGGTATAGGCCGTACTCTGGCGCAGGGGAAACCCCATGGTGATGTTGATCTTCTCCACCGCCTCGGGAATCGAATAGAGCAGGGGCGAGAGCAGATTTTCGTCGGTCAACACAATGGCCGTCTCCTGCCCCGGCGTTTTGTCCTCGCGGATCAGGTTGTTCAGAAAATCGGTCACGTATTTGGTTTGCAGGGCATCCGACGGGGCGGCCACGGCGAC
>JAISHQ010000071.1 GCA_031262465.1 Rikenellaceae bacterium | reverse complement strand
GTCGCCTCGGCCACAAAGAGGATCACCGAAGCGTTTTCCATGCGCCGGAACGTCCGCTCGATCCCCATGGCCTCTAAGGTGTCGTCGGTATAGCGGATGCCCGCCGTGTCGATGAAGCGGAAACGGATGCCCCGGAGGGTGATCACGTCTTCGATCACGTCGCGCGTCGTCCCCGGAATGTCCGAGACCATCGCCCGGTCTTCGTTCAGCAGGGCGTTGAGCAGGGTCGACTTGCCCACGTTGGGGCTTCCGACAATGGCCACCGGAACGCCGTTTTTAATCACGTTGCCCCAAGCGGAGGAGGCTTTCAGGCTCTCGATCCGCCGGTCTAATGTCTCGATCAGCTCGCCAATCTGCGCCCGGTCGGCAAATTCGACCTCCTCCTCGCCGAAATCGAGTTCGACTTCTAACAGGGCAGCCAAGTCGATCAGCTGCCCGCGCAGGGCACGGAACTCCTCGGAATAGCCGCCCCGCATCTGGTTCATGGCCAAATCGTGCGCCCCCCGGCTGTCGGAGGCGATCAGGTCGGCCACGGCCTCGGCCTGAGCCAAGTCCAATTTACCGTTCAAAAAGGCGCGCAGGGTGAACTCGCCGGGGGTGGCCGGACGCGCTCCGGCTTCGATCAGCAGGCGCAGGATTTCGCTCTTGATGTAGGGCGAAGCGTGGCAAGCGATCTCGACCATATCCTCGCCCGTGTGGGAGTGCGGCGCGCGAAAAAGCGAGACCAACACCTGATCCAAGACTTGCCCCTCACTCGGCTCAATCGTGCCGTAAAGCAGGGAATAGCCCGGCTCCAAGTGGAGTTCACGGCCATTGATGCCCAAAAAGAGGGTGTCGCAGAGGGCAATGGCCTGCGGCCCGCTGACGCGGACGATGGCGATGGCTCCTCCCTCGCCGGTGGCGATGGCGGCAATAGTGTCTTTATCGGTTGTTGTATTTGTCATTCGTTCAGCGGTTATATGGTCGGTTTTACCGGCAAAAAGTATTCCGCAAATTTCGCGTGGGGAAACGAGACGCAAATTCGGGCATATCGCCCGGCGCGCTCCTTGTCTGTCCGGGTGAAGAACGCCAGCGACACACTGCCGATCCGGTGAGCCAACAGCTCCTGTTCCGTACACCGAACAACAGCAAAAAGCCCCTCAGGCTCCGCTTCGGTGTAAAACTCCTCGGCCAACAGCCCGCGCTCGCGCAACAAGGCGATGTTTTGGGCGATCTCCCGCCGGGTTCGCTCTTGGAAGCGGAGCACCTCTTCGCGCCCGACCTCGGTGGTCAACAGCCGATAGACCAACTCCTGAGCAAAGCCGTTGATCCCGTTGGTGCAGTACATCAGCCGAATCGCCAGCTCGCGGTTCAGTGCCTCGTCCATCGAGTGGATGAAGCCGATGCGTTGTCCGCTCAGTCCGAGCGACTTACTGAAACTCTCGCAGATCACCACGCCGGGCAACCCGGTCAGCTGGGCGTAATAGTCGTCGGCCTCGTCGGTAAAGAGGCGGCGGTAAGGCGAGTCGAAAATCACGGCCGCTCCGGCATCATTCAACCGCTTCAACAGGCGAAACTGCTCCCGGTCGTCGTATTTTTCGCCCAACGGATTGCCGGGGTCGCAGATCAGCACGGCGCATCCGGCTAGTTCCGGCAGGCGGTTTTCCAATTCGGCGTGGGAGCGGTATGTGTCGCCCGCGACCCCACGAATGGTCAGGATGTGGTTGTAACTGCCCCAATGGTGCGCCGGAAGGAGGATTTTTTGCACGTCGAGCGTCTGGAAGATCAGGTCGAGGCCGTTCATGCCACCAGCGGTTATCAGGATGCGGTTGGCCTCGGTCTGCCCCGCAAAAAAGCGGTCGGCAATGACCTGACGCAACCGGGCAAATCCCGCACCGGGGGGATAGACCTGAATGGCCTCGCCGTTGAAGTCGACCTCGGCCACGACGGGGCGCAAGTCGATCGGCGCCACCATATTGACCCCGCGATTCAGGGGCAGGTATTCCTGCCCGCTCTCCCCGGAGAGCTGTTTCAGGCGGGCACCAATCTGCACGATCCGGGAAAGCTCCGCCCCGCTTTTTTTAACTTTAAGCATCTATCGTCTATCGTCTTACGGGAACTTCCAAAAATTCAAAAGACAAGGCTTGCGACTGAGGGAAAAGCGCAGTGTACTAAAGGTACTCGAGCATTTTTCCGAGGGAGCGTAACGCAGTATTTTGGATTTTTCGAAGTCCCCTGAAAGATACCCTCAAAAGGGTATTTCACGCCGAAGTCCAACGCGCTAATTTTGCACTATCAAACAACACGTAAAAATTACAACCATGAGCAAAATCGCAAAAAATCTGACAGACCTCGTCGGCAACACCCCGCTGTTGGAGTTGGGTAATTTCGCAAAATCGCAACAGGCCGGGGCGCGCCTCGTTGCCAAACTCGAATATTTTAACCCGCTGGGCAGTGTCAAAGACCGCATCGCGCTGGCGATGATCGAAGATGCTGAGAAAAAGGGCACTCTCCAACCCGGCTCGGTGATTATCGAACCCACGAGCGGCAACACAGGCATCGGGTTGGCATGGGTCTCGGCCATCAAGGGCTACCGATTGATCTTGACCATGCCCGAAACCATGAGCCTCGAACGGCGCAACCTGCTCAAGGCGTTGGGTGCCGAGCTGGTGCTCACCGAAGGCGCAAAGGGGATGAAGGGAGCTATCGCGCGCGCCGAAGAGCTGAAAGCCGAAACGCCGGGCGCGGTCATCCTGCAACAATTCGAGAATCCGGCCAACCCTGCGGTTCATTACCGCACCACCGCCGAGGAGGTTTGGCGCGACACGGACGGCAAAATTGATATTTTTGTCTCCGGTGTGGGTACGGGCGGCACGGTGAGCGGTACGGGCAAAAGACTGAAGGAGCTGAACCCGAACGTGCGTATCGTGGCTGTTGAACCGACCGATTCGCCTGTACTCTCGGGCGGTGCTCCGGGGGCGCACAAGATTCAGGGCATCGGGGCAGGATTCGTCCCCAAAACGTTCGATGCGGCGGTGATCGACGAAATCGTACAAGTGGCTAACGACGACGCCATCCGTGCGAGCCGCGAGTTGGCCAAGTCCGAAGGGCTGTTGGTCGGCATTTCGTCGGGAGCGGCCGCCTACGCCGCCTTGGAACTGTCGCGCCGACCGGAAAACGCGGGCAAAACCATCGTCGCCATCCTCCCCGACACCGGCGAACGCTACCTCTCGACCGTCCTCTACGCCTTCGACGAGTATCCGTTGTAGTGCCCTTGCTCTGGATATAGAAAACGCCACTTAATCCGTCGGATTAAGTGGCGTTTGTTATTCTCACAAAACCCCTGTAAGGGCGAAATATGTTTTAGTTGCGCCAAAGACCTACCACCCCGTCACTTCGTGCCACCCCTCCTTCCCCGAAGGAGGAGACTTTATTCCACGCATTTTCTATGGGCGGACACAACGAACCGACAGACCGTAGTCGAGATAGGCACGTTCGGACGGGCTGACATTCGTCGTGCTATTGAAGTTCAGGTGGTACATCTCGAAGGAACTGAGCGTAGTAGACGACCAATAGAACCCGTAGGAATCCTGATAGCTCACATAGCCCAGAGATCTGTCGCGATGACCCGCAGCCGGGAAGAACCAGCCGCTGGCTCGGGTGTTGAGCCGACCGGCGGGAAGGCCAGCTCCCATGCCCGTAGCCCCTGCCGGTTTCCACGTCAAATTGGATTCAGAATAACTAACACCGTTATAAGGATTGCCGGTCGGCAATTTCCATCCATCGGTGCCGAAATAGTACATACACGGATCACCTTTACCGCTCGCCGGGGTTTGATAATCGGCATGGGAGATATCGCGTTTGGTGTAATTACCACCACCGTCTTGGAAGTAATAGTCCCCACTTGGCCCCCCGGTGTAAGCAGGAATACCATCCCAAGTGGGAGAAGCCTTCAGTGCGTCCCAGCCGGTGTACTCCGTCGGCCCTTTAATTATATCCTCCGATTCGATGTAGGGAGAGTCTGTGTCGGTCGGGTCACTGCTGAGCGCGATCAACGAGCCGAACTTGAAGTAGGCTATGTAGACCGTCTCGTCTTCCAGCCCTTCGGCGTGGATCCTCTCGGCATAAGCCGCGATAGCGGAATTGACGGCATACTCTTTGGAGCCTCTCAGGGTCAAGGTGTTCGTGCCTTTGATGTAACCGATCACTCCCGGAGGAGCCAACATACCTCCCACAGTTTTCGGTTGCGTGATGGTCACGGTGGTGGTTGTGGTGCCGGAGGTGAGGGTGAGGGTGGCCGAGCGCGCGGCGGTGGTCGACGGATTGGCGGTGGCGGTGACGGTGAGTGTCGAACCACTTACCGAGGCCGTTGTGATCCACGAGGCCGCAGTGCCGGTTGCATCGTCAACCGCCGTAACCGTTGGCGTTCCGGCGATGTTGGTGGTGACGGTAAATGTTTTGGTCTCGCCCGCCGCCGCGAACGAGGCCGTGGTGGGCGAAACAGCGATCGACGGTTTCACACAACGGACACCGAAGCCGTAGGGATAATTATAGCTGTAGGACGGAAAGACGGTACCATCGCTCAAGACGCCCAAGTTGTACCCTTTACTACCACTCTGCGCAGTAGACGACCAATAGGATCCGTCTTGGCCAGAAGGATGAATTTCGCCACCGCTATAATAGCGTTGACCTACAAGAGGGTAGAACCAGCCTGTTTCGCCAGCTCGGGTGCTGAGCTGACCGCCGGGAAGACCAGCACCCAAATCACCTGCCAATTTCAATGTTAAATTCGTTGCGGAATAATTGGGTGTTCCGTTATACGGATTGCCGGAGGGCAAACGCCAAGTGCTACCGGCACCGGAGGCGTTGCCGTCGCCGTCGCCAAAGTAGTAATCGCACGGGTCGCCGAGACCGGAAGTGAGATTCGTGCCGATGGTCGCATTGGCCGAAAGCGACGGCGAAACGGGCACCTGAGACCACCTGTTACCGTCCGTGGTTTGAGCAGTCACATTCGCTTTGAGGGCTTCGAGGCCGATGTAGCCGTCGGCGGTTGACGGTGCGGCGATAACATCCTCCGATTCGAAGGAGGGAGAGCTTGTGTCGGTCGGGTCACTGCTTATGGCAACCAACGAGCCGAACTTGAAGAAGGCTATGTAGACTGTCTCGTCTTCCAGCCCTTCGGCGTGGATCGTCTCGGCATAAGCCGCGATGTCAGCATCGACCGCATACTCCTTCGAGCCTCTCAGGGTCAAGGTGTGTGTGCCTCGGATGTAACCAATAACGCCCGGAGGAGCCAACACACCCTCCACAATCCGCTCTTGCGTCACGGGCACGGTGGTGGTGGTCAGCGAGGTGCCAGCGGTGAGGGTAACGGTGGCCGAGCGCGCGGTGGTGGTCGACGGGTTGGCGGCGGTGGTGACCGTCAGCGTAGAGCCGCTCACGGTGGCCGACGTGATCCACGAGGCCGCAGTGCCGGTTGCGTCGTCAATCGCCGTAACCGAGAGCGCACCCGAGATGTTGGAGGTGGTGACGGTTAAAGTTTTGGTTCCGCCCGCCGCCGCGAACGTGGCTGTGGAGGGCGAAACGGTGATCGGCGTTTTCACACAACGAACACCGAAGCCGTAGTTGTAATCGCTGAAGTTAGACGGAAGGACGCTCGTGCCTTCGCTTAGGTATAGGAAGCGCCCACTGCTACCCGTGTACGCCGTAGACGACCAATAGTACCCGAAGTCACCCTGATTGTCCACGTAGCCACCGGTGAAGAAGCGATGACCCGCAAGGGGGTAGAACCAGCCGGCCTCACCGGCTCGGGTGCTGAGCCAACCGCCGGGAAGGCCCGTGCCCAAAACACCTGCCACTTCCCAATCCATATTCTCTTTGTCATAATTGGGTGTTCCGTTATACGGATTGGAGGGCAAACGCCAAGTGCTTCCGGCACCGGAGGCGTTGCCGTCGCCGTCGCCAAAGTAGTAATCGCACGGGTCGCCGAGACCGGAAGTCAGGTCCGTGCCGATGGTCGCACCGGTCGAAAGCGAGGTCGAAACAGGCACCTGAGACCACCTGTCAGCGTCCGTGGTTTGAGCCGTCACATTCGCCTTGAGGGCATCGAGGCCGATGTAGGGGGTTGACGGTGCGGCGATAATATCGTCCGGTTCGAGGTAAGGAGAGCTTGCGTCGCTCGGGTCACTGCTGAGCGCGACCAACGAGCCGAACTTGAAGTAGGCCATATAGACCGTCTTCTCTTCCAGGCCACGGGGGTCGATCGTCTCGGCATAAGCCGCGATGTCAGCATCGGCCGAATACTCCTTCGAGCCTCTCAGGGTCAGGGTGTTCGTGCCCGCGATGTAGCCAATCACTCCCGGAGGAGCCAACACGCCTCCGACCGGGGTAAGCGGTGTGGGCTCTTCGCCCGTGGAGACACAACGGACACTGAAGCCGTAGGCGTAACTGTCGTTGCTGGACGGGTTGACGCGCGAGCTATAGAAGTACAGGCTGTACCCGTTGCTGCTATTGTTCGCAGTAGACGACCAATAGTACCCGTTGGTACCATAACCGCCCAACTGGCCAGTCGGGGAGCCACTCGGGGTACGATACCCCGTAGCAGGGAGCGTAACGTCATTTACACCGGCTTGGTAGTATTTGTTTTTGGGGAATGTACCGGTGTTGGGATTAGCTATGGTGTTGCCATTTGTCGTATAGGTGTAATATATGGAACCATTTGAGGGAGTATTGGTATTATTTCCTCCAAGACCAACAAACATCCGGTTCTCCTCCCGGGTGGGCAAACGCCAACCGCTCTGGTATTCGTCGAGTGTTCCGGCATCGGCCATCGCTTTTGCCTGAGCCGAAGTGAGGCCGACCAATTTACAGATGTCGCCACGACCCAACAGGAGGTTGGCATCGTTGTGATAAGCCGAAGAGGATACCGAGGGCGAAGCGGCTATCGAACCAGCCCAAGCCGTAGTCGGCTTTCCATAGTTCGGTATCGAGGTATAGTCGTAGCTGGCCGTGGCGGTGGGGTTGAACTTGACGTGGCTTGCGTTCCAAGCATACACGGAACCGGTGAACCCGATGACACTGCCGAACTGGGTGTACACCATATTCGACACCGTAACGGTACTATTATCCCAACGACCGACCGAAAGGCGGTTGTCCGTGCCGAAGTAGAGGATGTTGGCATCGCCACCCTCGAGCGTCAGCGTGATGTTGTAGACCACCTTTTTGCCCGCCTCCCACGTGTCGGCGGATAGAGCAAGCTCTTTGGTGGTGTCGTCGGAGTAGGTGACAACCACTTTTGCCCCGGCGGTGAGCGTTTGGGGTATCATCATCAGGTAACCGTCACCGGCGATGAGGTTGGTCGACATGGTTTCCGTGGTGGTGTAACAATCTTCTTCGCCATCCCCGTCATCGTCCGTGTCGAAGTTGAGCGAGGCCGAAAAGTCGGTGGTCGTTGGGGCGGCAAGGTTCGACCACGTGATGGTTCCGCCGTCGACGGCCAAAGTGCCCGACACACTGACCCCCTGAACGGAGATGGATTTGACCTTTTCGCCGTTGCCCTTTATCTGGAAAGCCACGCTGGTCAGCGCGTGTTCCATAGCCAAAGATACCTTAGCCCCCGAGGGGCGCACGTTTTTCTTGGGAACAGCCACCATCAGGTCGGGTTGGTTTTGGACTTTGACAGGCACGGTGTAAGTGAGCGTCGGGGTGCCGGTCGTGGTTGCCGTGTCCACCACCAAACCGTTGCCCGTGGCGTTGGATGTGGCGTTGTAGACCCCCGAGCCGTAAGGTGCATAGGCAAAAAAGCTATATCGGTCGGCCAACGTGGTTGCGCCCCAATAGACCTCTTCTCCGGCAGGGTATTCCCATTCACCGGCGGTGTAGGTAAGTTTTTGGTTGAACATTTTGCCGAGCGAGGCCGAGGCAGTCCAGTCGCTGGTGCTGGTGTAGGAGGCGAAGACCCCCATGGTGGTCATCTGCGAGGCGGCGGTTATCGGCGTTCCGCGTGTGACGGCACCAGTATCGTCGCCCTCCGCATTGCCCTCCGCATCGCCCGAGCCGGTGGTGGTCACGAAACCGACCGGCACGGTGGGGTCGTAAGAAACCTCCACTTCGTCCGATATATCCCTTGTACACGCACCCAACAGGGCCACTGCGCACAAGAGTGAGATGGTTGAAATCCTTGTCATTGTATTATTTTTTATTTCTCGTCTTTAAATTCTCCTCCTTCCCCGAAGGAGGAGTACCCGAGCCACCAGCGAGGGGGAGGTGGTAGGTATTTCACAATTTCTTTAAAAAACCTACCACCCCGTCGCTTCGCGCCACCCCTCCTTCCAGAAGGAGGGGAATTTTTATTTTATTTTTTACCCCCTTTAAAGTCCCCTCCTTCCCCGAAGGAGGGGTGCCCTGCAAGGGCGGGGTGGTAGGTCTCGTCTATGTGGGCTGTGGGGGAGATTCAACCCCCACAACCCTGTGTTTCTCGGTACTACTGTCCGAGTGTATGCCTCATTATTCTAAGGAGATTCCCGTTGCGTCAATCCAGTCGCCCACGCTGAGAATGAAGTCGATCGGCTGGGTAAGGTCGACGATCGGTTCGGGAACATCTATATCCTCTTCGGTATCGGGATGAATCACCGGCAGGTCGGTGGCTACACCTGTCTCGTCGACGAAGTAGTTATTAACGAGGTTACCACCCGAAGCGGCGGGAGTTCCGAGGTTGATGGTGTAGGTGTAGCTCTTACCCATCGCCCAAGTGGTATTGATCGGATAACCCACTTTCACAAAGAGGTTGCCGGTCACTGTACTGCCTAACGAAGTGTACTGAGGGTGGTCGGTAGCATCGGTGTAACCAACCACGTTTTTGTAAGGAGAGGCTGTTTCGGTCATGCGGTAAACCACTTCGATGTAGGATGCTGTGGCAAGGGTAGCCGCTGTTTTGTCCCATGCGGTGAAGGACTGCGGGATGAGCATCAGCGTCTGCGTGATGGGCGGCGTACCACCGTCAGTAACTGTAACATTGGCGGCAGTGGAAGGATTTGTACCCTCGAAATCAATTCCGCCTGTTGCCCCACCGGACATCACATAGGTGAAATCAACGCTTCCTGTGGGAGCTGTTCCGTCCCATGTCAGGTCACTGTAATCGAACGTGCGAACATTTCCGGCCTTTACAATTTCGATCGACTGTAATTCGACCGTCATGCCGGTACCTGCCTGAATTTGGAACTTGACCTGCGAGAGAATGTGCTTGAAATCCAAAGTCACATTCGAAGAGGCCGGACGGGTCGTCACACCTAACTTATTGGCGGCCAAAAGGTCTTTCTGGGCGGACATGGTCGTGCTGATCGTGTACTGCTGGGTCAGAGTAGCAAGAGCAAGCGTGGTTTCGCTCACCGGATGATAGGCGTAGAAGTTAATCGGATAACTTGCCCCGGTGTTTGGCCATTCCTGAGGGGTACCGTCCCATTCCCATTTGGATTCACCGCTGTTGTAAATGTAAGCCACGTTGTCGATGAACTCTACCTGCGCCGGAACGGCTCCGCCGTCGCTTTTGGTAGCGTAAACACCGAAACCGTCGGTGTCGCCCGTGAGTGTCGTCAGGTTGCTGACGGCGGCTTTGGTCGCCTTGCCCGTGCTGAGATCGAACCCGATGATCCCCGCGTTTTCGTTGATCTCGGCGGTCGTTGTCTCCTTGCTGCAGCTGGCGAATATCAAACTCGCCACTGCCATGCCTAAAATGAGTTTTTTCATGTTTTGGAAAATTAAAAGTTAGTAAATTATTGATTCTTATGTATTTTATCAGTTGTAAACTCGCTTTAAGTCGACCTTGTGCTACATGAGCGGTATGATGACCTCGTCCCACTCGCCCACGGTGATACCTGCATTCATATCCATATCGGGCAGTACAATTTCGTGGTCGTCGCTATCGGGATCACGTTCGTCGTATCCCACCTCGATCTGGTCGGCGGGTGGTGTCGTGCCGGGAATAGACGTTACCATATTCGTGGCATCGAAGCTCTGGCGCTGGAACAGGGTGCCGTCGCCCAGCAGAAAGTCGATATGCAGGTCGAGGTGAGAGGTGGGGTATTGACGACCGAAAACGTTGAATGTATTGGTGGTCGTGCCGTCCTCTCCGTTCTCATCGTACACCCGTCCGTTCAGGATAAAGGCGTGTGCCCCCGTGGTGCTCATCCTCTCGCCCGAACCCATGTAGACTCCGGTCGACATACCGTCCAGTATCCCTGTGGCCTGCATCGACGAGGTGAGGTTCTCGACCCGTGCCGTGATGGTTATCGTTTCGATGCGTGGCGTGGGGATGATATTAGAAAGGCTATTAATCGCCTCGTCCAACAGTTCCTCGGCGCGGCTGGTGCTACTCCGTGTGCCGCGTGTGCGCGAACGCATCAGGAGTTCTTTGGTCACCTCGAACCTCGGAAGGCTCCATGCCGCCAACGGGTCGGGGTTCTCGATAAGGGGCTCTTCCGCCCGGCTGTAAAACCCACGCGATTCTGTCACAGGCAAGGCCACTGCCGCAAAGTTTTGGTAACTATCCTTGCCCGTGAAGTTGATGAACTCCCAGTCGGTGGGGTCGGTGGTCTCGTTGAAGACAATGACCGAATAAACACCCACAGGCACCTGAATTTGGTTGTCCGTGAGGCTCGTCTCCAGCCGGTATTCGAGCGGCTCACCACCCGCTTCGGGGAAGAGCAGGATCGAGGCGCGGTGCATCTGTTCTACGGGGATACCCGACTTCGACCAATCAATATGAATGGGTATCAGGGCCGTCTCCGGGCCGAGGACACCTTCCAACGGACGGCGTGTGCATCCCGACAAGGCATATATTAAGACTGTCACAAGCAATAGTCGGGCGGCTATCTGTGTTGTTCTTCTCATTGCGCGCCTCCTCTCTTCTTGCTGTTTCGGTTAAACATCCACACCAGCGAGACTTTGGCGCGCGTTGGGCCGAAATAGTCCCGTTTCGCCTCTTTTTGACGCACCAAATGCAAATTACCCTCGTCGTCCTTTTCGGGAATGTATCCGGTATAATCGGTGTGCATATAGCCCAGTCCCAACGAATACTCCATGCGCCAATGGCCGTTTTTACTGATCGTGTGGGCATAGCCGCCGCTCAGTCCGCCGTACCACAACTCGCCCTGAGAGCCTTTGTCTTTCCATTCGAGGTCGTAATAACCCCAGCCGCCGTGCGCTCCGAGGAACCAACCAGTGAGGAGTTGTTTGTTCTCGCGATTGCCTAACCAACGGCGCGCTTCGAGTGTTGCCACTCCGGTTTGCAGGGCGATTTGGTCGCTCTCGATCAGCCACCACGGGAATATCCACTCCCCGGCCACCGACCAACGTTTTCCAATAGGAACCTCGGCTTCGATGTTTATCGCCGTGCCCAAATCGAACAACAGGTTGGTTTTAAGGGCAAAAGAGAGGTTTTTTGCCCGTTCCACAGGCTCCTCAATAACCACAGGCTGTGCAGGCTCTACCGATTGCGGCTCAATGGTGCGGTCGACATGAACCGCGTTGGTCTCTTTTTTCTCCGCCACCTCGGATTCTTTCACCACCACGACCTCTTTCTCGGGTTTTGGGGCAGGCTGTGGCTTCACAGTTGGCTTTACGCGCAGAAAGAGGGTTGTGCCGACACGCAAGCGGGGCAGGATGTGTTGTACTATATAGGTATAAGCACTCCCGTCGGCAATTTGTCTCAGGGCGGCCTTTTTCGCCTCGTTACTCTGCGAGGAATCGAGCAGAGCCAACACCTCGCTTTGGCTGGGTACACGCGGGTCGCTCTCGACCTCTCGGCGCAAGCCCGCCCAATCCTCGCCTGCCGAGAAGGTCTGAATTATATCCTTGTCCAGCGATGGGAATTTCCATACGAGGTAGGATTTCAGGGCGAGTGCCCGAGCCTGTGATAGTTTTTCGTTCACCGAAGTATCGCCCTCGGGGGATGTTCCCGCCGTGATAACCACATAATCGAGCGTGGAAAGCAGTTTCCTGTCTTGGAACAGGAGGTCCAGCCTCTCCAACGCCGACGCATTGTCCTTATAATCACGTATCAACACCGAGGAGTTCAGGCGGAAGTCCACCGTGACCACACCCACCGTGTCATATCCACCGTTCTCTGCACTCATCCGCACCGCATCCGACTGAGCCGAAGCCCTGCTTGTGACCACTGCTATACAAAAAAGAGGCAGGACGAGCGCGCGCAATAGCCCTATCGTCCCGAACTCTCGGTTAAATATTTTCATCATGGATTGCTTTAAATTCTGGCTTAATGGTCAAAATTCTTCTTGAGTGGTTTTGACTTCCGTCACTTATGATTTAACAAATCACCCCTTGCAAAGTTAGGAATGAAATTCTGTTTTACAACAGTTTTTATGCTTTTTTCAGGGAATTTGCTATCTGTTCTGTTGCACGAAATCACTTCCATATTGTAGGATTAAAAGAGATATTGGTCAGCAATTTCAAAGCTATATCAGCTCTTTTTTTTGAAAAAAGAAGAACTATTCCGCAAAACAAAGGGGCAGTGTAAAAAATAGATGGAGTGGTTCTGAAAGACGAGAGACGAGAGACGAGAGAAAATTCAGAAAAGACCTACCACCTCCCCCTCGCCTGTCGGATTTCTAATATTAGAGCTTGTTTGGATGATTTACCGCCTGTGCAGGCCGCACTCTTTGTGTTCGGGGGATTCCCACCACCAGCGGCCCGAGCGGGGATCGGCACCGGGGGCGACGGCGCGGGTACAGGGCTGACAGCCAATGCTGGGGAAGCCTTCGTCGTGGAGCGTGTTATAGGGCACGTTATGGGTGTGGATGTAGTCCCACACCTCCTGTTCCGTCCAGTCGAACAACGGGTTGATTTTCACCAGGCCGTTGGCTTCGTCGCGTTCGACGGGCAAAACCTCGGTGCGCGTGACCGATTGCTCGCGCCGCAGACCGCATATCCACGCATCGAGTCCAGCAAAAGCGCGCCTGAGCGGTTCGATTTTGCGAACACGGCAACACTCCTTGCGTTGGGGCAGACTGTCGTAAAAGAGATTGATGCCCTGTCCGTTGACCATCTTTTCCACCGCCTCGCGCTCGGGAAAAAAGACCTCGATGCGGATGCCGTAATGTTTGTTGGTGCGGTCGATAAGGGTGTAGGTTTCGGGGAACAGGCGGCCTGTGTCGAGGGTGAAAATACGCGCCGCAGGGTCGAGGCGCACCAATATATCGGTCAGCACCTGATCCTCGATACTGAGGCTCGACGAAAGCGCTATGCGGCCGGGGTGTTGTTCCAGCGCGGTGCGCAAAATGTTTTCAGCAGATTTTATCTTATCCATAGTTTTACAGAATCATTCCCGCTCCGACGGTCTCGAAGGTGGCGGGGTCGATGAATACAAGGCTTCCGGTGGTGCGGTTTTCGTTGTAAGGGTCGAAGACCAACGGGGCGGAAGTTTTCAGCGTGAGAGCGGCGATGTCGTTCATATCCAGCCTTGCGGCGGGTTCCTGAGTGAGGGTTTCGATGTCTATTCGATAGTCGATGCTCCGCGCGATGCCCTGCACCTCGCGGGTGGCGTGGCGAATGATATAGCGACCGCCTGTAACCAACGGATTGGCGTTGAACCAACAAACCTGCACTTTTATTTCATTGGAAATCTTTGGAGACGCTCCACTTGCAATTAAATCGCCTCGCCCGATGTCGATGTCGTCGGTGAGTTGAACGGCCACCGATTCGCCTGCCTGAGCCTCCGAAAGTTGCCTTTCGCCGAGGTTGATCGCGCGAACCCGCGAGCGTCTCCCCGAGGGATAAACCGTAACTTCGTCGCCCACCCGCAACACGCCTGAAGCCACACGCCCCGCATAGCCCCTGTAATCGTGAAAGCGGTCGCTTCCGGGACGAATCACACTCTGCACCGCCATACGCAAGGGAGCGTCGGCAAGGCTACCCCCGATAGGTGCGCTTTCCAACAGTTCCATAAGCGTCGGGCCCGAGTACCACGCCATATTGGTCGATTGTTCCACCACGTTGTCGCCCAACTTGGCCGAAATAGGAATAAAATGCACGTTCCGCAAGCCCAATTCTTGGGCAAGCACTCGATATTCGTTCACTATGGCATCGAAAACCCGTTGCGAAAAATCGACCAAATCCATTTTATTGACACACACCGCCACTCGGCCGATACCCAGCATCGAGGCGATGAAACTGTGCCGCACAGTCTGCTCCTTCACTCCGCCTCGCGCGTCAATCAGAATAATGGCCAAATCGGCTGTCGAGGCCCCTGTGACCATATTGCGCGTATATTGAATGTGCCCGGGCGTGTCGGCAATGATGAATTTACGGCGCGGCGTAGCGAAATAGCGATAGGCCACGTCGATGGTGATGCCCTGTTCGCGCTCGCTCCGCAGGCCATCTGTCAGCAGAGCAAGGTTCACCTCCTCGTTGCCCCGGTTGCGCGAGGCGGCCTCCACAGCCTCCAACTGATCCTCGAAAATAGATTTACTGTCGTACAACAGCCGCCCTATCAGCGTGCTCTTGCCGTCATCCACACTGCCCGCCGTGGTAAAGCGCAACAGCTCCATATCCAAATATCCTCTTCCCATTTTAAAACACATCCTTAAAAGTAACCTGCAATTTTGCGCTCCTCCATCGAGGTTTCGGAGCGTTTGTCATCGGCTCTGCCTCCGCGCTCTGTGACGCGCGAAGAGGCGATTTCCTCGATAATATCCTCCAACGACGAGGCGTGCGAAAGGGTCAGCCCCGTGCAAGAGATGTCGCCTATGGTTCGGCAACGCACCTCTCGGGTCTCGACCGTCTCCTCGGGCCTGAGTTTCATACACTCCTCTGCCGCCAACCATTGCCCGTCGCGCTGAAAGACCCGCCGAGGGTGGGTAAAATATATCGAGGGCATCTCGATTCGCTCG
>JAISHQ010000085.1 GCA_031262465.1 Rikenellaceae bacterium | reverse complement strand
TACGAATCGGTGGTGGTGATCGCCCGGCGAGCTAACCAAATCTCCAGCGAAATCAAACAGGAGCTGACCAAAAAATTGGCCGAATTTTCGACCGTAACCGATTCGCTCGAAGAGACTTTTGAGAACCGCGAACAGATCGAAATCTCGAAATATTACGAACGGATGCCCAAATCGACCCTCGTCGCCACGGAAGAGTTCCTCGAAGGGAAAATCTATTTCCGCGAAAAAGACGAGCAGGACGAAATGGCCGCGCTGGTTGACTAACCTCATCGCGTTTTATGCTCAACGGCAAGAATATATTGGTCGGCATAACAGGGAGTATAGCAGCTTACAAGGCTGCTATTCTTGTCCGGTCGCTGGTTCGCGAGGGGGCGCAGGTGCGGGTGGTCATGACCCCGCTGGCCAAGGAGTTCATCACGCCGCTGACGCTGGCCACGCTCTCCAAAAACCCGATCGCGGTCGACTTTTTCGACCCGGAGAATGGCGCGTGGAACAGCCACGTCTCGCTCGGCGAGTGGGCCGACGCTTACCTGATCGCGCCCGCTTCGGCCAATACGCTGGCCAAAATGGCTCACGGCGTGGCCGATAACCTGCTGTTGACCACCTATTTATCGGCCAAATGCCCCGTTTTGGTCGCCCCGGCCATGGATCTCGATATGTACGCCCACCCCGCCACGCAAGCCAATCTCGAAACCTTGCGGCAACGGGGGTGTCGCGTCATCGAACCCGAAGTCGGCGAGCTGGCCAGCGGCTTAGTCGGCAAAGGGCGCATGGCCGAGCCGGAGGCGATCGTCGAATACCTGCGCGGCTTCCTGACCGACAAAGGCTTTTGGTCGGGTAAACGGGTGTTGGTGACCGCCGGAGGAACGGTCGAACCCATTGATCCTGTGCGTTTTATCTCCAACTACTCCTCCGGGAAAATGGGCTATGCCGTGGCCGAAGAGCTTTCCAACCGGGGCGCGGAAGTCGTGTTGGTCAAAGGCCGGGTGAGTGTCGCGACCCACAACCCGCACATCCGCGAGATCGAGGCGTTGAGTGCCGAGGAGATGTACCGCGTTTGTACAGAGGAGTTTCCCCGGTGCGATGCCGCCGTGATGGCCGCCGCCGTGGCCGATTACACCCCGGCCCAAGTTTCCGACCACAAGATCAAGAAGAATAACGACGCTTGGTCGCTCCATTTGACCCGCACCCGCGACATCGCGGCGGCCTTAGGAGCAGAGAAAAATGGCCGCCTGTTGGTGGGCTTCGCGCTGGAGACCGACAACGAGCTGGTCAACGCCGAAGAAAAAATGCGTCGGAAAAATTTCGACCTCATCGTACTCAACTCGCCCAACGTCCCCGGAGCCGCCTTTGGCCACGACACCAACAAGGTCACCATCCTCTGCTCCGACGGCATGAAAGTCGACTACGGCCTCAAACCCAAAAACGAAGTCGCCACCGACATCATCACCCAAATGGAACGCCGCCTGGCCAACCGAAAATAATTTCCTTTCCCGCCTTTGACTGCCGCTTTTAGAAAGCGGCGCAAATCGTCGCCTTTTGTAAAAGGCGACACCGAAAACTTTTGGGCTTGGGCTTGCAGGGCGAAAATTCCCTGCGGGAATAATCCCTCTTGTTTCGGATATTCCATTGCCTTCAAGCGAGCTTGGGCAGGAATATCCAAAACAAGAGGCATTCACCTCCTGCGGAGTGAATGTTTTCGCCCTGAAAATCCAATGGCCATATCGTTTTTCGATTTCGTCTTCAGACAAATAGGGGGTCGAAATGGGTCTCAAAGAGACCACATTTTGTCGAAAGTTTGAATACTTAATACACTGTTGTAGAATGTATTTTCAGGGAGATCACATTCGCCCTCGGGCGAATGCGTTTTGTGCTGTATTCCCCGGCTCAAGCTCGCTTGAAAGCCAGGGGGGAATACAGCATAAAACGAAGTCTCGGAGAGATGGTCGCCCTGCAAGGACAAGCAGAAAAGTTTTTGATGCAACTTTTTACAAAAAGTTGCGATTTGCGCCGCTTTCTAAAAGCGGCAGTCGAAGGCTGAAAAACAGTTCCTTTTAAAAGGTAAACGGATTTTTTCCGTACTCGGCGGGGTCGAGGTGGCGGATGATGCGGCAGGGGTTGCCGGCGGCGACGACGTTGGCGGGGATATCGCGGGTCACGACGCTTCCGGCTCCGATGATGGTGTTGTCGCCGATCGTCACGCCGGGCAACAGGATGCTTCCGCCGCCGATCCACACGTCGTTGCCGACCTGCACGGGCTTAACCCCTTCGGTATAGACGGCTCGGATGATCGGGTCGAACGGGTGGAAAGCTGTGTATATCTGCACTTTGGGCGCGATCATCACGTTGTCGCCGAACGTTACTCCGCCGCCGTCGAGGATGACGCAGTCGAAGTTGACGTAAAAATTCTTGCCACAACGAATCCTCGTCCCATAGTCGCAGTGAAACGGGGTTTGGATGACAATGTCGTGGCGCACGTCGATCTGTAACAGCTCAGCAATCAGCGCGTAACGCTCTGGCTCAAAGGCTCCGTCGACCCGGCTGTTGAGGCGGTTCAACAGCTGTCGGCACTGCTCGCGCCGAGCCACCAAGTCCGGGTCGTTCGATTGGAAAGGCTCTCCGCCCACCATTTTTTCCCATTCGGTTTTCATTTTTCTATCTTCTTTTTAATTATTTTATCTTAAACGTGGCTAACACCGGATTGTGATCGCTGTTGTCAAACCCTAAGTCTATGGTCTTCACACTCAGGCACTCGATGCCGGGCGAGGTGAGGAAAAAGTCGATCGTGCTCCGGGTGGTCTGGTCGGTGAGTGGCTCGTAGAGGTACCTGATCGTGGGCGTTTGGGGGTCATAGACGAAATGCCAGCCGCTGTTGAAAAGCTCCGCAGGGATCGCCTTCGGTGAAAAATGGCGATCGTCGACCTCGCGCGCCGAGGGGGTGTACCCCGGCGGGTTCTGATTCCAATCGCCGCCGGTGATCGAAAGGTCGCCCGCCGCCGCGAGGCCGGTCAGGTGCTCCTGCAACCAGCCCATCTCCGCCGAGCGCATACTCCCGTTGTCATACGCCGAATTGTGGGTGACCCCGACATAGAGCGCGCGACCGTCCGGCGCAAGAAACTGAGCCTGAAGCAGGCACCGTTTCAGGTCGAACATTTGCCGGGGAAAGGAGTACCCGCCGGGGTACTGAAAACGGGTGACGGCCTCGGGCGCGACCTTGCTAAAAAGAACCACCCCCGACTGCACCCGCCCCAACGGTTCCCGAAGCGGAATCGGGACGTAAGGCGAGTCGTAATTGGGGGCAAAAAAGCCGACGTATTCCGGCAGAGCCTCCCGATAGGCGGCCAACTGGTCGATCGAGTAACTGCGCCGCGAGCGCACGTCGACCTCCTCCAAGAGCAAGATGTCCGCGCCGGATTGTTGCAGAAAACCGGTGATTGCCCGGAGATTTTCCTCCGTCTGCTCGCGCGAGGCGCGGGTCTGCCGGCCTCCGTCCATGAAAAAATCCATCTCCCGCCCCAAACCGGCATAGCCGGTGTTCCACGTCAGGACGGTGAGGGTGTCCGAGGTCAACTGCCCGGAAACGGATTGCGGTGCCTGTGTCGCTTGCGGTGTCTGTGCCTCCTCCACCGGGAAAATCACCGTCTCGGCCTCAGGCCGCCATTGGGTCGCCCATAACCCAAACAGCGCGAGAAGCAGAAGCAACAAGAGACTTCCGATAAGGGAAATGGCTATTTTGAGGGAGAGGCGCATGACTTGAATTATAAATTATGAATTATTTGGTTCGTAATAGCCTGTTTTTCATGTATAATACATGAAAAACAAGTAATTACAGCCAAAAGACAAACATCAAGATTTTTACTCTTGTATTAAATCTTCGGTTATTACCAACAGATAATCAGCATTACCTTTGTGTGAAGTAAATTGCCAAAATTCTTTTGTGTACAAGATTTTGTCGATTTTTACGCCATTAACATATAAATTAAATGACAATCCCTCTGAAAAATTTTCGAATGTATCAAAAATATTGGGCTCACGTTTCGCAATTCCTGAATTGTAGGGATAGATAACTCGTACGAGTACTTTCTCTTCGTAGTTTAGAGCATATTTTTTATTTCGATTTTCCTCCGCCTCTGCATATGGAGAATCATCAACATAATCAAAATCAATTACTATTTCCGAATTAGGAATTGAATTTTGAATATAAAAACAATGAGAAGGCCAACAATCACAACCTGTAAATAGGGTGATTGTTAAAAGAAAGAAAAACATTTTTTTCATAATCTACAAATTAGTTAATGACTTATGTTTGAATTTCTTGCTGTACCCGTTTTGAAATCAAATTATTCATACATCAGACCCGTTTCCAGGCGTGAAAGAACGTCGACAATCTCTTCCGGGGCGATCTGCGACAGGCAACGGTAATCGCCGTAGAGGCAGGGTTTGTTGCCGTAGATCGAGCACGGGCGGCAGGGTAGGTTACTCTGCACGGCGTTCGCTGACGATTGTCCCCAGCCCATAAACCCGGCGTAGGGGTGTGTGGCTCCCCAGACCGAGACCACCGGCACGCCGTAGAGCGAGGCCATGTGCATGGCCGAAGAGTCCATACTGACCATGCTGTCGAGGTTTGAGATCAGGTCGAGTTCCTGCGCCAATTTCACTTTCCCGATGGCCGAGATCACGTGGGGGTATTTTTCTGCCCACTCGTCGGCCACGGCCTGCTCCACTGGGCCGCCTCCGAAGACGAAGAGCGTCAGGTTGTTCCGATTGTTGAGCGCAGCTATCACCTGCTCCATCAGCTCTAAGGGATAGCGTTTGCCGAGGTGCTGGGCAAAGGGGGCGATGCCAATCCATGTACCCGTTTTCGCCCCACTGAGGGCGGCGATCGCCTCGGGCACGGGACGCGGGTTCCGCTGAGCGGCTTCGGGCAGGTCGATCGGGTAGCCCAACCGGCTGAGCACATCGGCATAGCGCTGAATCGTCGGCTCCAACGGGCGCAAAATCTTGTTTTTTTGGCGAGTCAACGCCCGTTTCTCCCGCCGTCCCTTGTCGATCACCGCCGTGCGCCGTCCCGATAGCCGGAACAAAAGTCGCAATAGCTTGGTACGCAACACGTCGTGAAGATCTGCCACCGCATCGACGGGGTACTCCCGGCGAATCTCCCGATAGAGGCGAAAAAGCCCCCGAATGCCTTTGTGTCGCCCTTTTTTGTCGAACGGAACAAAATCCAAATCGGGCACCTCGCGGAAAAAAGGCTGAAAAAATGGCGTGGTCAACAGACTGATTTTCAGCTCGGGATAACGCCGCCGCAACGCCGCGACGACCGGTACGGCCATCGCCACATCGCCCATCGCCGTGAGCCTCAGGATCAGGATTCGCGCCACGGCTATTTTTTGGCGTAAAGCCTCGGGTTGAGGTTGGGGTCGTTGTACATCTTCATCTGCTTGTAGACTTTCATGTACTTGTCGCCCGAGGCGATGTCGGCCAACAGCTCGTCGATGGCTGTCGACAGGTCGACCTGTTGCTCCAGGAGCACGGCCAATTTCGATTGGCAGGTCTGGAGATGCTCCTCGCTCACGTCGGTGCGCAGGGTCTCCTGCTTCATGTGGTAGATTTTCAACGCCAAAATCGAGAGGCGGTCGATGGCCCACGCCGGGCTTTCGGTGTTGATCCGGGCGGTGGGCTTAACGGCCACGTCCTTGTATTTGTCCAAGAAATAGCTGTCGATGTACTCCACCATATCCGTGCGCTCCTGGTTCGAGAGGTCGATCCGGCGTTTGAGCAACAAGGCCTCCTCGGGGTCGATGTCGGGTTCGCGGATGATGTCCTCGAAGTGCCACTGCACCGTGTCGATCCAGTTTTTGAGGTAGAGCAGGTGCTCGATCTGCCCGGGGGTATAGGGGTTGCTGACCGGGAAATCGACATTATCATGCCGATGGTAATCGGCAATAACCTGTTCAAAGACCGGATTGGCTAACGCACTAAAACTTTTCATCGTGTCGTAATTTAGGTAAACGAATAAGCAAAGGTAAGAAAAGCCTTGTTAATCTTTGCAAACTTGTTTGCAAAGATTAACAAGGCCACATCCTGTTTCCTGTAAAAACTAATTGTAAAAAACAAGGTAGTTACCGGCTTCTACGCCGTTATAGTTCACCGTTATTTTGGTAACAAAGCCCTTGGGGTCGGTCTCGTAAGCAAAAGAAAGCTCATAGTCACCGTCAGGGTCTTCATTACATGTCCTTATCAGCTTAGCAACCCTATTTGCGCTTCTTTTACCACAAAGCCCAGCTAACTCGAGAACACTATCTTCTTCTAAAAGAGCTATTTTATTCAGATCGAGGTTGCACAATGGGTTGTTGGCAACTTCCGCATACTCAAAATCATATACAAGTTCTTCGTCAGGATAATCTAAATCGGTTTTGGAAATGCGGGTTAAATTACCACCAATCCATGTATAGGTGTTATTATAGTAGTCCGTCGTTGAAGAGTTTGTCAGGTATCCCGAGTCGTTATATGTATAATAATAGTACCGGTCTGTATATCTATCAGAATACTCCCCCGATTCCACATAGCCACTGTTGCCCACGGTGAAAGTAGTCGTCTCCTCCCCATACTCACTTACGTACTTTCGAATTATGGTATAAGGTGCACCCTCTCCCGCTGTCTGTGATCCTGTTTCGTATGATAGATAGACTGACTCGGTTGTTTCCCCGTAGAATTCCACCCTGATTAAACGGTTGTAAGAGTCGTATGTAAAGTTTACACCTTGCATAACGTCACCATATCTGTCTGTCAATTCGATTTTAGATACGATCCCACTACCTGCCTCGGGGACACCCGGAGTGGAAGATTCGGGGTCTTTAGGCGTTTCGTCGCCTTTGTCGCAACCCACCATCACAAAGGCGGGCAACAAGAGTGCAAGCACAAAAAGTCTGATTGTTTTCATTGCTTATTTTTGAGAAATTAAAATGAGGCTGTCTCAAAAATTTTGAGACAGCCTCGTTTTTACTTAGAAACTATAACCCACGGTCAAAACGAATCTATTTCTTTTAAGTGAATAACCATCCGACGCTTCGCGGTATCTGTTGAGCAGACCTAAATCGTAACCTACTTCAAACGACAAGTTGTTGTATTTCACTCCTGCGCCCAGCCCGAATTTCAAGTCAAAGCGGTTGAAGGAGCCTTCTCCCTCTTCGGTTGTGGTTTGTCCCTCGTACGTTGTCTCGTATTTGCCAGTATAGTAGTCTCCAGAGTATTTATAGCTTTCGTCCCCACCGCTGATTTTCGAGGAGAGACCCACATCAAACCTCGGCCCCGCAAAAGCATATACACCCAGCGCATTGTCGATTTCATAAGCATACTTTACATCAATAGGAACGTAAACATCCATTTCTGTCAGTTTGTCACCCGACATCTTACCTGTTGCGTAAACAAAGTTCACACCTGGGCGAACCGACAGACCGCTCACTGTTGGAAGGGCGAGATCATGGTCGAAACCCACGAGAAATCCGCTTTGGGAATAGGTCGTTGTTGCACCTGTGCCCTTTGCTTTCATGTTAGCACCCACATAGCCCAACTTAAAACGATTCTGTGCATTGGCTTCTACCGCAATCATTGCTATAACTACAACTAAAACTGCTTTAAATACTGTTTTCATGTTATTTTTTGGTGTTGTTTGCCGCGTCCCTCGGCGGTTGGTTTTTGTTTTGAATAGGGGCATAAAAAACGTGGGACAGTACTTTTTCTATTCGCTTTCGAGGTCTTCGCATACCCTGCCGCAAAATAAAAGAGTAAAGCCCACGTGAGTGGGCGTTTACGCTTTACTCCTTGCGGCTTTGAAATTTGCGAAGTTTCGAAAGCAAGAATAAAAGCTAACGCTTTTTATGTCATTGAATGTTCAAGTAAAATGTTGTCGTCTGTTATCCCTCCATAGGCAGATATATTTAGCGGTTTATTCAGGCAAATATAAACAACACGAATCAAAAAAACAACACGTTCTTGTAAAATTGCTCTTTGGCTGAAAAGGAGGTGGTTGACTTTTCAGGCACTTGTTGCCCCATTTTCGGCACTTTCGAGGAGGGTATCAAAGAAAAATCCCTGAAACTGCGCAGTTTCAGGGATTTGCTTTTGGAAGTGGTGCCACCAAGAATCGAACTAGGGACACACGGATTTTCAGTCCGTTGCTCTACCAACTGAGCTATGGCACCAATTGCGTTAGCGTGTGCAAAGGTAGTCATTTTGTCGAAATCCCCAAATTTTTTTCGATTTTTGCGCCATTTATTTTGTTTACATCATCAAAAAAGCGACGATGCCGAAGGTAATCGACAGCAGGATAGTCATATAAACAAAGTGTGCTTTTACCGCGCCGTTGGTTTGGCGCAACGTGATGATGTCTCTCCGGCGAAAGGCCGTCAGAAGGCGACTGCAAGATTCCCACAAATAGTACGAGGGAAACAAATAGATGAGGGACATGGCCAAAAACGCGAGGGTAATCAGCAACGGAAATCCGTCGCTGGCCGGGTCGGTGCTATATGTTACCCGGCTGTAATAACTCAGGGTGTCGGCCCAAAGTATCCCGGTCGATCCGAGGGCGACAAAGAGCGCGGTCAATGCAAAACCGGCGATGGCCAGCGTATAGGCCCATTTCAGTGTGTTTTCGGGGTTCTCGATCCGCTTGGCGGGAAGGAGAGTGGCGGAATAGGTAAATTCGTTTTTCATTTTTCGATAGTTTATATTATTATAGGTATATAGCATATATCTTTCAGCCTGAGAAGAGGCAAAAAGGATGCCACAAGGAATTATGACGTATGAACGTTTTGCAATTATGAATTATTTTCCTTTCCTCTAAGAACAGTCACAGGTTGAAAAAATAATAGCGGGTATCGCCACGTCCAACGCATTTAAATTTTGGGGCAATGTAAAAGTCGGTGGAACACGCTGTGAAAATGGGAATTCAGTCTGAAAGCCTGTAAAAACCTACCACCCCGCCCTTGCAGGGCATCCCTCCTTCGGGGAAGGAGGGGACTTTCTCCGTTGAAATTTATTAAGGGAAGTATCTCCTCCTTCGGGGAAGGAGGAGTACCCGAGCCTTTGGGCGAGGGGGAGGTGGTAGGTTTTTATTGCGCCATTGCAAGGCTTCACTCTTTAAAATACCGTGACAACGATAATCCTTGCACACGATATTTGCCACTCTGCCACTTCAAAATTTAAATGCGTTGAATGTGGAGGTATCGTCTCTCGAAAATTCCCCACAAGTGGGTACTCACTCCGGCACGGGTTTTGTTCTTTTTCAAAGGATTTGTATTTAACTAACAACTTAAAAACAGAATACGATGGACAATCAGGAAATGAACCTCATGCCGCGCATCGGCGACAAGGCTCCGGAATTTGAAGCGAACACGACGCAGGGAAAGATCAGTTTTCCGGGCGATTACAAGGGCAAATGGGCGATTTTGTTCAGCCACCCGGCCGATTTTACGCCGGTGTGTACCTCCGAATTTATCACGTTCGGCTCTTTGGCCAAGGATTTTGAGGAGCTGAACTGCCAGCTGGTCGGCCTTTCGGTTGACGGCAATTCGAGCCACATCGCTTGGTTGCGCACGATCAAGGAGCGGATCGACTGGAAAGGGCACAAAGGGATCGACATTCAGTTTCCGCTGATCGACGACATTTCGATGAATGTGGCCAAGAAGTACGGCATGATCCAGCCCGCCGAAAGCGAAACCAAAGCCGTGCGCGCCGTCTTTTACGTTGACCCCAAGGGAATTATCCGCGCGATCGTCTATTACCCGCTCTCGCTGGGGCGCAATTTCGACGAGCTGAAACGGGTGCTCATCGCCCTGCAAACCGCCGACGAATTTAGTGTGGCCACTCCGGCCGACTGGCGTCCGGGCGACGATGTGATCGTGCCGGCTCCGGGAACCATGAAAGCCGTCAGCGAACGGGTCGCCAAACAGGCCGAAAACGGGATGAAGTGCTACGACTGGTTCTTCTGCACCAAGCCGATCGCCAAAGAGGAGATCGAAAAGAAGGTAATGAAGAAGGGGTAAAGCAACTTCAATAACTCATTAAAGCCGAAGAATATGAGTAGCTTTCCCCGCCGCGACCCGGCCTCGGATCACTTGTTGACACCAGATAATGCGGCCTTGCTTATCATCGACTATCAACCGACGCAGGTCGATTCGATCAACTCGATGAACCGGGCACAACTGATCCAAAACATTGTTTTGGTGACCAAATTGGCGCAAAATTACCAATTGCCGATCGTGCTGTCGACCGTCAACGTAAAAACGGGGCGGAACAAGGAGACGATCCCCGCCCTGAAGAGCGTGTTGGGCGATACGCCCTCTTACGACCGCACGTCGATCAACGCTTGGGAGGATCAGGATTTTTACGATGCCGTGCAGGCGACCGGGCGCAAGAAGTTGCTCCTGACCGCCCTGTGGACCGAGGCCTGCCTCACTTTTCCGACACTCGATGCCCTGCGCGAGGGGTTTGAAATCTATCCGGTGGTCGATGCGGTTGGGGGAACTTCCTTGTTGGCGCACGAGACTGCGCTGGCTCGGGTGGCTCAGGCCGGTGCCCAGCTGACGAGCATTGCTCAAATCGCCTGCGAGCTTCAACGCGACTGGAACCGGGCCGATACCGTCCCCGGATTTGTCGGAATTTTGAAGGAGGCGGGGATTTTTCTGCGGTTAGATTAGGTACAATATGACCGCAAAAGGTGATTTTAGCCGTAATAGAACGAAGTTTCTCGGAATATGTAATAATCATATATTCAGATGATTAATGTATTTTTAATAAAAAAGAATAAAAATTCGAACCGAAATAATTTGTTGGTATTGAATTTTGCATTATGTTTGTAATGATTCCGTTAAAGGCCTGAAAGCTAAGCGGAGTAACATTTTTGCATCGTTTGACAATTTTGGAACGAAATATGCAGTATGTTCCAAAAAGCAAGGAACGGATTTACGAACTAAACATAAATTTAAAAGTTATGAAAAAAAGTTTACTGTTTTTATTGGTGCTCTTTACCGTATCGGCAGGAGCGGCTTCTGCGCAGGAGTTTAAGTTTAAAGACCTGTTTAAATTCGATGAAAAAGGAAGCGAGTTCAACTACGGCTTTATTTCGGCAGGCGGTGGTCTCCAAGTTTATTGGGGTGACCTTCAGGATCAACGCCCTCGGGCCGACCGATTCGCTCCCTCGTTCGATGTTTCGTTGGGTAAAATGGTTAACCCCTACCTCGGAGGTCGTATCCAGTGGGCTGGTTCGCGGGTTCACGGTGCAACAAAAGCCGGAACTAAATTTCAGGGCGGTCGGATCGCTAACTCCAGCCTCTATAAAAACGATTTCAATCTGAGTTATCTTCATGTAGACCTGTTGTGGAACCTGTCGAACACTTTCGGCGGCCCGAGAGAGGATCGTTTTTTGGATATTGTTCCTTTCGCAGGGTTAGGTTGGGCGAATGCTGACAAGACGGAAGCCAAAGCAACTAATCGTTATGCCATAGATGGGGGTATGATGGCTCAGTTCCGTCTCTCTCCTGTTGTGGATGTCATTTTGGAACTCCGTGGAATGGTCGCCCCGCACGGCCTCGACGATGTGGTGACAGGTAACAAAAGAATTTACTATAAAAAAACCGACATCGCCACTTCGGCTTCTATTGGAGTAGCTTATAATTTCGGCCGTGAACAGGAGAAAGTGATTGTTGAGGCGATCGACCTGACCCCGTACAACAACCGCATCGAGGTGTTGGAACGCGACCTTACCGCCTCTCAAAATGTTGCCACTCGGTTGGAACGTACTCTGGAAGCTGAAAAGGCTCAGGAAAAGACCGTCATCACCAACAACTACCTCGTTTCCGATTTGGCCGTATGGTTTGAAATTGGCAAGAGCAAGTTGAGCGAAAAAGAAGAGATCAACTTGGGGTATGTTGCCGATGCGATCAAAAAGGCTGCGGCTGACAAAGTCTATACGATCTATGGTTCTGCTGACAAACAGACGGGTTCTCCGGTATACAACCAACGTTTGAGCGAACAACGCGCACAGGCCGTTTACGATGCACTCGTTAAAAAGGGCGTAAACGCCAGCCAATTGCGACTGAATCCGGTTGGCGACACGCAGGCTAAATTCGACAAACCGCTGTTGAACCGCGTTGCTATCATTCAAAGTAATAACTAATCGTTCGGTCGAACGACCAACAATACAAATAAGAACGGCTCCCCTCGGGAGCCGTTCTTATTTGTATTAGGTTAATCCCCAAAATTATTTTGCCCGACCTTGTGCGGCGACGGCACCCATTTTTCGCTCGATTTCGGCGGGGTCACCGAGAAAATAGTCGCGGACTAATTGCAGATTGTCGTCAAATTCAAAGACATAAGGGACGCCGGTCGGCAGGTTGAGGCCGACGATCTCCTCGTCCGAGATGTGTTTCAGGTATTTCACCACGCCGCGCAGGCTGTTCCCGTGGGCGGCGACGATGATCTGGTCGGAAGTTTCCAGCGCGGGGAAGATGACCGATTTCCAATAGGGAAGAATGCGCTCGACCGTGTCCTTCAATGACTCGGTTACGGGCAGTTCTCCGAACGGAACTTCCCTGTAACAAGCCTCAAAGCGGGGGTTGCGCGGATCGTCCGGGGCGAGCGCCGGGGCGGCGATGTCGTAACTTCGCCGCCAAATTAGCACCTGCTCGTCGCCATATTGGGCGGCAGTCTCCGCCTTGTTCAGCCCTTGCAGAGCACCGTAATGTTTCTCGTTGAGCCGCCAGCTTTTTTCGACCGCAATCCAATCTAAATCCATCTCGTCCAAGACGATATTGAGCGTTTTGACCGCTCGTTTCAGGTAGGAGGTAAAAGCCCGGGTGAAGGCGAAACCCTCCTTTTTCAGCAGGCTTCCCGCCATCACAGCCTCCCCGATGCCTGTTTCGCTGAGGTCTACGTCCGTCCAGCCGGTAAAGCGGTTTTCCCTATTCCACTCGCTCTCTCCGTGGCGGAGCAATACAATTTTTTTCATGGGTATGATGATATGAATGATTTCAACCCTCGAAACGCCGCATCAATAATGCCATAAATCGGTTTGTTTCGCGGAAAAGATTGCTTCATTTTTGCGATTTGTCAAAAATGATTATCTTTGTCCTCCGAATACGGAGAACGGGGTGTAGTTCAGTCCGGTTAGAATGTTGGTCTGGGGGACCAAAGGTCGCTGGTTCGAGTCCAGTCACCCCGACAAAAAGGCAGCGCGAAAACGTTGCCTTTTTATTTCGGGGAACTTCGAAAAATCCAACATACTGCGTTACGCTCCCTCGTTAAATCGACGCCAAGCCGAGCGCAAAAGCGAACTTGTTCGCAATTTTGCCGAGGCGCGAAGGAGAAAAGCGAAGCTAAATGCTCGAGTACCTTTAGTACACTGCGCTTTTGTCTCGGTCGCAAGCCTTGTCTTTTGAATTTTTGGAAGCTCCCTTCGTTCATTTTCGGCGGGAATTTTGTATCTTTCACACTTTAAAACGACGCATGATCGCACAAACGGAGTTTTCGCTTTCGCCCAAATCGCGGGGTTGCCACTTGGTGACGGCCGAGGTGATCGGTGGGCTTCCGCCGTTGCCGCGCCGGGGGGTGTTGCACCTGTTTCTCTGCCACACGTCGGCGGCGTTGACCCTCAACGAAAATGCCGACCCCGATGTGCGCACCGACATGGCGGCCATTTTGGATCACGTAGTCCCCGAGCGCGAGCCTTATTACGAACATACCCTGGAGGGGAGCGATGATATGCCGGCGCACGCAAAATCCTCGCTGTTAGGGGCTTCGGTGACGATCCCGATCACCGGCGGACGGCTCAATTTGGGCACTTGGCAAGGCATTTACCTCTGCGAGTTCCGCAATTGGGGCGGGGCACGGCGGTTGGTGGCAACGGTCATCGGCGAGTAAGAACTTATTTAGTAACTTGTTAAAACAAAATAGATGAACATACTTTTGATGTTGGTGGGGCTTGCGCTGATTCTTATTGGAGCCAATTACCTGACCGAAGGGGCTTCGGACTTGGCGCGGCGGATGCGGATTTCGGATTTTGTGATCGGGGTGACGGTCGTTGCCATCGGCACTTCGTTCCCCGAGTTGGTCATCAGCGTGATGTCCGGCATGGAGGGCAAGGGCGATGTGGCGATCGGGAATATCGTCGGTTCTAACTTGTTCAATACCTTGTTGATCCTCGGGGTGACGGCCCTGATTCTCCCGCTGAGATATACCCGGAACAACCTGCGGGCCGATATTCCTTTTGGGATTCTGGCCTCGGTCGTGCTCTTTATCGTGGCCTCTGACACCCTGTTGGACGGCGCAAAGAGCAACTACATCGGCCGCAACGAGGGGCTGTTGATGTTGGGTTATTTCGTCATCTTTATCATTTATACGATCTACACCTCCCGAGGCTCCGGTGTGGCCAAAGTGCCCGAGGCGGAAAAACCGAAAACGGAGAGTGCTCCGGCTCCGCACAAGCGCAAGATTTGGCTCTCGTTGCTCATGATCGGCGGCGGGTTGGCGGGGCTGATCTATGGCGGTAACCTCTTTTTGGACAAGTCGTTGATCTTGGCGCGCAGCATCGGCGTGAGCGAATCGGTGATTGCCGTGACCTTGTTGGCGGGAGGAACGTCGTTGCCCGAATTTTTTGTCAGCGTTGTGTCGGCCATCAAAAAGAAGCCCGGCATGGCTTTAGGCAACGTGATCGGCTCGAACATCTGCAACATTTTTCTGGTCTTGGGGCTGAGTGCCACGGTCTCGCCACTGACCCCGGGCGATATTATCCCGTTGGATATGGTGGTGCTGATCGCCTCCTCCGTCCTGCTTTTCACCTGCGCCTATACCTTCCGGAAAAAGACGCTCGACCGCTTCGAGGGAGCGATTTTTATTCTGCTTTATTTTGCCTATATTTATTGGCTGTTAAACCGTTAAAATGGAAGAAAAAGGCCTTGTCGAACAACATCCGCTCGGTTTCTTTCTGCCGGAGGGTGTCCGGTTGTTGATGCTGGGCAGTTTTCCTCCCAAGCGGGAGCGTTGGTCGATGGAGTTCTATTACCCCAATTTCGCGAACGATATGTGGCGGATTTTCGGGTTGGTGTTTTTCGGCGACAAGGATCATTTTCTCGTCTCATCGGGCGCAAAGGCTTTCGATCGCGATCGGATCGCGTCTTTTCTACGTGAAAAGCAAATCGGGCTGGGCGATACGGCACAGGAGGTGATCCGGCTCAAGGGAAACGCCTCCGATGCCTTTTTGCAAGTGGTCACCCCGATGGATTTGCCCGGTGTGCTGGCGCAAATCCCCCGGTGCGAAGCCCTCGTAACCACCGGACAAAAAGCGACCGACACCCTGCTTTCGCTGATCGAGGCCGAAGAGCCTAATATCGGCGGCCATGCGGAGTTTCGGTTCGCCGATCGGCCGATGCGCTTTTACCGGATGCCCTCCTCCTCGCGCGCCTACCCGAAGCCGTTGGCCGAAAAGGCGGCAGACTATCGGCGGATGTTCGAGGAATTAGGTATGCTATAATCAAGGATAAATTCCGACCACGTTTTCCCATTTTGCAAAAAAACGGTTACATTTGCTTTTGGCTGTGCCCTAATAAAATAAAAAATGCTTCGCAGGCTGACCGTTGAAAATTACGCCCTGATCGACTCGCTGGACATCACTTTCAGCGAGGGGCTTAACACGATTACCGGGGAGACCGGCGCGGGGAAATCCCTGCTGTTGGGTGCCCTGTCGTTGTTGTTGGGTGCCAAGGCCGAGGAGGGTGTTCTGCGCGACAAAGCGCGTCCCTGCGTGGTTGAGGGCGAATTTGGTACGGCGGATTTGGGGCTGGAGCCACTCTTTGAGACGCTTGATTTGGAGTATGCCGATCCGACGATTTTGCGCCGGGTGGTTAGCCCGGCGGGCAAGAGCCGCGCCTTTGTCAACGATCTGCCGGTCACGCTCGCCCAGCTTCGCGAGGTCGGCGATCGGCTGGTCGACATCCACTCCCAACGGCAGACCCAGCTGTTGAGCAGTCCTGAATTTCAAATCGCGCTGGTCGA
Source organism: Rikenellaceae bacterium (assembly GCA_031262465.1). GTDB lineage: Bacteria > Bacteroidota > Bacteroidia > Bacteroidales > Rikenellaceae > JAJQAW01. Next base: position 5,669 of record JAISHQ010000085.1, on the reverse strand, counting down.
CAGCGTGGCCGAAAACCTCGCTCTGTCAGGCCGTTACGGGGAGACGTACAACCGCTGGCGCAAATCGCTCCGGGAGTTAGAACAGCTTCGCCGATCGGCCGAGGCGATCCGCCGCGACGAGGATTACCTCCGTTTTCAGTGGCAGGAGTTGGACGAGGCTCGCTTGCGCTCCGACGAGCAGGAGGAACAGGAAACCCTGCTCAACGAGTTGACCCACGCCGTCGAGATCAAGGAGGCGCTGTTTGCCTGCGACAACCTGCTCAGCGACGACGAAAATGGCATATTGACCCACCTCAAGGCGATCTCCAGCGAGTTACTCCGGGTGGCGGCGGTCTTTCCCAAGAGCGGCGCGTGGGAGGAGCGGGTGCGCGGTGTGCGGGAAGAGCTGAAAGACATCGGCAGTGAACTATCGGCTGAAGGCGAACGGGTCGAGGTCGACCCGCAACGCTTGGAGGCGACCGAAAACCGCCTCGACCGCCTCTATTCCCTGCAACAAAAACACAAAGTGGCCGACGTTCCGGCCCTGATCGCCCTGCGCGACGAGATGGCCGTCCGCCTCGATGGCATCCAGCACGCCGATCAGGAGATCGACCGCCTGCGACAACAGGCCGAGCGGTTGGGCGAGGAGGCCTCCGCGCTGGCTCTCCGGCTGACCGAAACGCGCCAAAAGGCCGCGCCGGTCATCGAGAAACAAGTTATCGACATTTGTTCGCGCTTGGGGATGCCCAACGTGCGCTTTCAGGTGGAGATCACCCCCGCCGAAGAGTTGTCGCCCAAAGGGGGCGATCGCATCGTCTTCCGCTTCACGGCCAACAAAAACAGCGCGCCCCAACCGGTCGAAAAAATCGCCTCGGGCGGGGAGACTTCGCGGCTGATGCTCGCGCTGAAATCGCTCACGGCACGTCATAAACAGTTGCCCACCATCATTTTCGACGAGATCGACACGGGAGTTTCGGGCGAAATCGCCGACCGCATGGGGCAGATCCTCTTCGACCTGTCGACCCACCTTCAGGTCATCAACATCACCCACCTGCCCCAAGTGGCCAGCAAGGGGACAACCCACTTCCGGGTCTACAAAGAGGACACGCCCACGGCCACCAACACCCGCATCCGCCGCCTCCGTCCACAAGAACGCATCGAAGAGATCGCCAAAATGCTCAGCGGCTCCCACATCACCGAAGCCGCCATCCGCCAAGCCAAAAGCCTGTTGGGGTAACCCCGACTGTTTTATTTTTGCAAAATAGTTTGAGGATATAAAATTATATCCTATCTTTGTGTTATAATCATAAAAATAAGGGGGTATGCCGACACTGTTAATACTATTTGGACTTCGTTTTTACTTTTACATCAGGGATCACCGACCGATTCACATTCACGTTGAAAGTGGGGATGGAGAAGCAAAATTCGAGATCGAGCAAGAAATAATCATTGTCTATAATCATGGCTTAAAAGCAAAGGATTTAAAGTTGGCCGAAAGTATTTTGGAGGAAAACAAAGAAAATTTCAGGAACGAATGGTTAAAAATTCTTGAAAATGGAGACTAAAATTAACAAATTGTGGTTCGAGGGTGATCAACTTTTCATCCTCACAGACGACGGTAAAACGTTGTGGCAATCTTTGCTTTGGTATCCCCGTTTGAGGCAAGCCACCGAAGAGCAAAGAAATAATTACCGTATTTCGTTTTCGGGGATACATTGGCCGGACGTCGACGAAGATGTATCTTTCGAAAGTTTTTATTATGACAATCCCGAACCGGTGGGGATTTCCCGGTTGTTTCTTCTGCATCCGGAGCTGAATGCGTCGGCAGTTGCCCGCCGTGTGGGGATTCAGCAAAGTTTATTAGCCGCGTATATTCGGGGAACAAAAAAGCCGTCAGCCGCCCGTGAAAACGAGATCAAAGCGGCTATAAGGCAGATCGGTACAGAATTGGCGGCAGTGTAAATGCTTGTTTGGATTTTCTCGCTGAAAAACCACAAAAAAAGGTCGCTCAAAAGAGCGACCTTTTTTATCAGTAGATTGTACGGTTTACAATTTCGGGCCGGCGGCGACGAGGGATTTGCCGAGGTCGTTGGTGGCAAATTTCGCGAAGTTTTTCACGAAACGGCCAGCCAAGTCCTGTGCTTTGGTGTCCCATTCGGCGGCGGTGGCGTAAGTGTCGCGCGGGTCGAGGATTTCGGTGGCCACGCCCGGCAGTACGGTCGGCACTTCGAAGTTGAAGTAGGGCATCCGTTTGGTCGGAGCTTTGTCGATCGAGCCGTCGAGGATCGCGTCGATGATCCCACGGGTATCTTTGATCGAGATGCGTTTGCCCGTTCCGTTCCATCCGGTGTTGACCAGATAGGCTTTCGCGCCCGAGGCTTTCATGCGTTTAACCAGTTCAGCCCCGTATTTGGTCGGGTGCAACGAAAGGAACGCCGCGCCGAAACAAGCCGAGAAGGTCGGGGTCGGTTCGGTGATTCCGCGTTCGGTACCGGCCAATTTGGCGGTAAAGCCCGAGAGGAAATAGTATTGGGTCTGTTCCGGGTCGAGGATCGAAACCGGAGGCAACACGCCGAAGGCATCAGCCGAGAGGAAGATCACCTTGTTGGCCGGGCCAGCTTTCGAAACCGGTTTAACAATGTTTTCGATGTGGTAGATCGGGTAAGAGACGCGGGTGTTTTCGGTCACCGATTTGTCGTCGTAGTCGATCGTGCCGTCCGGACGTACCGTCACATTTTCCAACAGGGCATCGCGTTTGATCGCACCCCAGATGTCCGGTTCGTTTTCCTGGCTCAGGTTGATAACCTTAGCGTAGCAACCGCCTTCGAAGTTGAAGACACCGTCGTCGTCCCAACCGTGTTCGTCGTCGCCGATCAGTTTCCGTTTCGGGTCAGTCGACAGGGTGGTTTTACCTGTGCCCGAGAGGCCGAAGAATACGGCGGTCTCTTTTTCGTCCATGCTGGTGTTGGCCGAGCAGTGCATCGAGGCGATGCCTTGCAGAGGAAGCAGGTAGTTCATGTAGGAGAACATCCCTTTCTTCATTTCGCCGCCGTACCAAGTGTTGAGGATGATCTGCACTTTTTCGGTCAAGTTGAAGACAACAGCCGTTTCGGAGTTCAGCCCGAGTTCTTTGAAGTTAGCCGGAGCCTTTGCTTTGGAGGCGTTCATGATGATGAAATCCGGTTCGCCGAACTCTTTCAGTTCTTCTTCGGTCGGGCGGATGAACATATTCTTCACAAAGTGAGCCTGCCAAGCCACTTCCATGATGAAGCGCAGTTTGAGGCGGGTGTTTTTGTTCGCGCCGCAGAAAGCGTCGACCACATAGAGCTTTTTGTTCGAAAGTTCCTGGGTGGCGATCTCTTTCAGTACATCCCACGTCTCTTTCGAGAGCGGTTTGTTGTCGTTTTTGTATTCGTCGGAAGTCCACCACACGGTATCCCGGGTGGTATCGTCCATTACGAAAAACTTGTCCTTGGGCGAGCGGCCGGTATAAACACCGGTCATCACGTTCACTGCTCCCGTGGTGGTCAGCTCTCCTTTCTCATAGCCTGTCAGGCTGGGGTCCATCTCCGCTGTAAACAGTTCGTCGTAAGAGGGATTGTGTACGATTTCGGTCGCTCCCGAAATGCCGTACTTGCTTAAATCAATGGTTGCCATAAGTGTGGTAAAATTATCAAATAACAAATTACCGCAAAGTTAAGCATTTTTTTTGGCTTGTTATTTAAATCACATTAAAAATTTAGAAAAAACGAAGAAAACGATCATGCCATGATTGTGGCACCCACCAGAGCGCCACGAAAGCGCCTAAAATGTCCGCCGCCTCGTCCCAAATATCGCACCCCCGGCCGAAATAAGCCCCTTGCAACAGTTCGATCGCTCCGCCGTACAGCGCGGCGAAGAGGAGCAACCGCCACCGGCAGGCGGGCGTGTATTTGCCGAAATGGGTGCGGGCCAGGCGCGCCGCCGAGACCAAGGCGAAATAAAAAAGGAAGTGCACTGCCTTGTCCGCATAGGGGATTCGGGCGAGCCAGCTCTCCCGACCCGGCAGTTTGTCGGGGTGCATCAGCGAAAGCACGGTCACCACCGCCAAGATCGACAGCGGGAGGAGCAGGACAAGTGTATTTTTAGCTAACTTTGTATGATTCATATCCGGGGATTAAACAGAGATTAGGGAGCTTTTTAAAAGTTCAAAAGACAAGGCTTGCGACCGAGACAAAAGCGCAGTGTACTAAAGGTACTCGAGCATTTTGCAGAGGGAGCGTAACGCAGTATTTTGGACTTTTTAAAAGCTCCCACAAAGATAAGTATTTTGGCAGGAATCTACATCCACATTCCGTTTTGCCGGACGAAGTGCCGCTATTGCGACTTCTATTCGGTGGCCTCACCGGTGCTGAAAGAACCGATCTTGGAGGCCTTGCACCGCGAGTTGGCCCTTCGCCGGGGTGAGGTGCGCGAGCCGGTGCGCACGCTTTATATAGGTGGCGGAACGCCCACGATTTACTCCCCCGGCGAGATTCAGGGGCTGATCGACCGGGTGGTTGCACTCTATCCGACCGAGCTGGACGAGATTACCGTTGAGGCCAATCCGGATGATTTGACGGACACGATGCTTGCCCAATTGCGCCAAACCGCCGTCAATCGGCTGAGCATCGGCATCCAATCCTTCGACGATGCTGCATTGCGCCTCTTCAACCGCCGCCATACCGGACAACAGGGCTGGGAGGCGGTGCGGCGCGCTCAAGAGTACGGTTTTGAGAATCTGTCGATCGACCTGATCTACGGCATCCCCGGCGCGAGCGACGAGCAGTGGGAGAGCGACTTGCGCCAAGCCCTTGCCCTCGGGGTGCCTCACCTGTCGGCCTATCACCTGACCCTTGAACCTCGCACGACGCTGGGTCGCTGGGCGGCTCAGGGTAAGATCGCCCCGGTTTCGGAGGAGGTCAGCGAGCGACAATATGAAATACTCGAACGGCTGACCGGTGAGGCGGGATACCTCCATTATGAAATTTCCAATTTTGCCCGACCGGGTTACCGGGCGCGCCACAACAGCAGTTATTGGGACGGCACACCTTACCTCGGCATCGGCCCGGCGGCTCATTCGTTCGACGGGCACGTCCGGCGGTGGAACACGGCGGATAACCGCGACTATTTGAATGAGTTATCCTCGGGAGGTTATTTTGAGAAGGAGCAACTTTCAATCCTCGACCGCTTCAACGAGACGCTGATGACCCGCCTGCGCACCGCCGAAGGCCTGCGGTGGGAAGAGTTGGAGCGCGCTTTCCCGGCGGAGATGATCCAAGCCCTGCGCCGTTCCGCCGCCCGGTACCTTGCGAGCGGCCTGTTGGTCGACGAGGGGGGTGCGTTGCGGATTCCTTCTGCCTTTTTCTTGCGTTCCGATGCTGTAATAGCGGATTTATTCATGATTTGAATGTTTTATTGCCAAAAAAGCACTACTTTTGTGGCTTCATTTAACCGCATAAATACATGGAAGAGAACAAGACGCTATCGCTGGACTATCTGTTTGAAGTGAGCTGGGAAGTATGCAACAAAGTGGGAGGGATTCATACGGTTTTAGCAACCAAGGCGTTGACCGTACAACAACAATTGGGCGACAAATACTTAGTTATCGGCCCCGATCTGCTTCGGGAGGGTGATAACCCCGAATTTGAGGAAGACCCGAATCTGCTCAA
>JAISHQ010000077.1 GCA_031262465.1 Rikenellaceae bacterium | reverse complement strand
ACTCCCCGGTCGTCATCCGACGGGTCAGGTAAGGGGTCAGCAGGTAGTTCAACAGGCGAACGCCTATCGTGCTCAACCCATATATGGCCGTCTGTCCGGCAAGTTTCCGCAGCATGGTTTGGTTTTTCTTCCCAAAGGTAACTCTTTTTTGTTACTTTTGGCATTGCCTCAACAGCTCTTTTACAGCCTTCGACTGCCGCTTTTAGAAAGCGGCGCAAATCGCGCCTTTTTGCAAAAAGGCGCCCCAAAAACTTTTCTGCTTGGGCTTGCAGGGCGACCATTCCTTTCAGGAACTTCGTTTCATGCTGTATTCCCCCGTGGCTTTCAAGCGAGCTTGAGCAGGGACATCCAAAACAAGTGGCATTCATCTCCTGCGGAGTGAATGTTTTTGCCCTGAAAAAACAGTTCACAACAGGGTGTTATGACTAAGTTTATGTAGAAAGACCTACCACCTCCCCCTCGCCTGTGGGGCTCGGGTACTCCTCCTTCTCAGAAGGAGGAGATTTTTCCCTAAGAAAATTTAACTGAATAAAGTCCCCTCCTTCCCCGAAGGAGGGGGTGGCACGAAGTGACGGGGTGGTAGGTCTTTGGCGACTTTCTAAAAGTCGCAGTCAAAGACGGTTTATTTACCGGATGGCGTTCATGCGGACGCAGGCTTTGACGAGGGCGAGGGCTTTGATGCGGTCGATGTGTACGTCTTTGTCGGCGTGGTGTTGGTTTTGGCTCACCAATTTGACGTGCTCGGGAACCTCCGATTTTTGGATGTATTTTACGGTGATGTACTCTTCGCCGTCGAGGTCGATCGAGATCAGGTACATCTCACCCCAAAAAATATTGTTGGCGATGTCGTGCAGTTGTTTGTAGAGCACGATGTCGCCACTTTTCAGCAAGGGGTACATGCTGTCACCGGTGACATAGATCGCCCCGTCGCAACGCGGTAAGTTCGGAATTTGAATATAATCCATCGGCGTGACCGACTGCTGGTTCAAAAAAAGTGGAACTAATCCGGCCGTCCCCTCGATATTATAGAGCGGGATGCGTTGCAGGTCGAGGTTGAAATCGGTGCGGCCGTGGTGCAGTGGAACGTACTGATGCGTCGTGGTCGAAAGGGTCATTTCGCCTTCACCGGAATCGAGCCATATCGGATTGATATTCAGTTTCTCCACCAGCGTTTGCCGGTTGCGGTGAGAGAGCGCGGCCTTGCCCGTTTCGATCATCGACAGCGTGCTTTTCTTGACACCGAGAATCTCGCCCAATTGATCCTGCGTCATGTTCATCGCCCGCCGAATCTGCTTAACTCGTTCATTAATAGCTGACATTGCAATTTGTTCTTAAATTTGTTCAATAAAGTTTGTATTTTGAACCTTATTGAGCTATATTTGTACGGTATTTTGCTATACGATCCTTTAAACAGAGAACAAATGTACAAATTATTTTTAAAATAACCACTTAAATGTTCAAAAAATGATCTTTGTGACCGACGAAATCTATGCCGAAATCGCCTCGCGCTTCTTCCAAAGGCTGGAGGCAGGCGGAAATTATTTTAACGGCAAAATTGAATACGACACACCGGAATTCTACTCCACGCTCACTTGCAGTGCCATTCTCTACCGCTCCCAGCCCGACCGGGAAGAGGCGGTTTGGGGTGAAGTTCAGCAAATTGTCCCGGTTTGGTGGGAATTTTCGGCCTGCGCGGATGGTGTTGCGCAGGAGCATGATTTCAGTTGGAGCGAACTGGCAACTTTTTTTCCTTATGCTTGAACCGGTGATCGAACCCGAATTATACGCAGAAGCCGTGAACGGACTGAAACAAAAAATCAGCGGATACCTGTTGCAGGAGAGCAAAAAGACCTACATCTACGAGGAGGGGCGGCGGCGGGTGAAGGACGAAGTGCTGACTACCAAGAGCGTAGGCCCCGATCTGGAGGCGATCCGCTTTGTGTTGACCCACCTTAATCCCCGGTTGTGGGAGGCCAAAGCCCTTGGGGCGGAAGATCTGGCGGCAGCTGACCGAGAACCCTCGCCCGACCTCTCGCGCCTTTCGCAGGCCGCGTTAGACGAACTCAACCGCTTGTGTGAGGGATGAAAAAAGAATCCATGAGCGGTGCACCGCTTGCCTTAACCAATCAACCTGCCGCTGGCGAAGAAAAAGCAGTAATTCGCCTGACCCGGCAGGAGATTCGAGCCGAGCAGGCTCGCCGTCACTTTCCCGACTTTGTCCGAGTGGTGCAACCCCGCCTCGCGCTCACCCCTTTTCATCAGCACTATTACGAGGTGTTGGATGCCTTTGCCCGGGGCGAGCTTCGGCGGCTGATCGTCACCGTCCCGCCCCAGCACGGCAAATCGTTGGGGGCGACAGTCTTGCTTCCGGCCTACCTGTTGGGGAAAAATCCCGACCTGCGGATCGCCGTGGCCTCCTACAATCTCTCGCTGGCCTGCCGCTTTAACCGTTACATTCAGCGGATTATCGACACCAAGAGTTACCGGGCGATCTTCCCCTCCACCCGCCTCAAAGCCCTCGGCAGTCGCGAAAACTACCTGCGCACAGCCGAAGAGTTCGAGGTGATCGCCGCTCAGGGGGGTGTCCTCTCGGTCGGTCGCGAGGGGGCACTAACAGGCAGTCCGGTCGATGTGATGGTGATCGACGACCTCTACAAGGATGCCCTTGAGGGCAACTCGCCCGTGGTGCGCGACAACGCCTGGGAGTGGTACGTGTCGGTGGCCAAAACCCGCCTGCACAACGACAGCCGCGAGCTGATCGTCATGACCCGCTGGCACGAGGACGATCTGATCGGTCGCCTGATGCGCAAAGAGGCGGTCGTTCCGCTGGAGTCGCTCGAACGGCTCTCCCCCAATGCCCCCGGCGAGGGGTGGTACCTGCTCAATTACGAAGCCCTGAAAAATAACCCCTCGACCCCGCTCGACCCCCGCGCCCGGGGCGAGGCCTTGTGGCCCGAGCGACAAAGCGAAGCCCTGTTGCGGCAAAAACGGGCACTTGACCCGGTGACGTTTGAGTGTATGTACCAAGGCAACCCCTCATCGCGGGAGGGGCTTCTTTACGGCGAGGGGTGGGAGGTGTACTGCCAACTGCCCGCCGAGGTGATCCGCCGCGCCAACTACACCGACACCGCCGATACGGGCGAGGATTACCTCTGCTCGGTCTGCTATATCATAGATAAAGAGGGGCTAATCTATATTACCGATATTGTTTATACTCAGCTCGGTATGGAACATACCGAGGAGGCTGTGGCCAGTATGTTGGAGCGCAGTAACACGCGCCTATCGCGCATCGAAAGCAACAACGGAGGCCGGGGATTTGCCCGCAACGTGGCCAAGCTCTGCCCTGCGGTCAAAATCGAAGCCTTTACCCAGTCGGCCAACAAAGAGTCGCGCATCCTGACGAACGCGCCGACCGTGCTCCGCCTCCTCCGGATGCCAGCCGACTGGACGGTGCGCTGGCCCGAATTTTACGCCCACCTGAGGGGCTACCGCCGCCTGTTCCGCGCCAACCGCTTCCACGACGCGGCAGACGTCCTGACCGGCATCATCGAAGAAGAGGTCACCCACCGAACCGACAAACGCCTGCGAAAAGTCAGCTTCTCACGATAACCATTTTCAGCTTCTGACTGTTCTTTTCAGCCTCGAACTGCGACTTTTAAAAAGTCGCCCAAATCGTCGCCTTTTGAAAAAGGCGACACCGAAAACTTTTCTGCTTCTCTTTGCAGGCCGAAAATTCTTTCAGAACATCCTTTTTAGAGAGCATCTATTTGCCGCTCAAGCGAGCTTGGCATCAAATAGATACTCCCTAAAAAGCATTCCCTGCGGGAATGTTTTCGCCCTGAAAATCTAACGGCCATCTCGTTTTATCGGCATCAACTTCAGACAAATAGGGAAACGAAATGGGTCTCAAAGAGACTACATTTTGCAGAAAGTATGAATCCTTAATACACTGTTGTAGAATGAGTTTTCAGGGCGATCACATTCGCCTGTGGGCGAATGCGTCTTGTTTTTCATGTCCCGCCCCAAGCTCGCTTGGAGGGCAGGGGGCATGGAAAATAAGACGAAGTCCTGAAGGGATGATCTCCCTGCAAGCCCAAGCAGAAAAGTTTTTGATGCAACTTTTTACAAAAAGTTGCGATTTGCGCCGCTTTCTAAAAGCGGCAGTCAGAGGCGGGAAAAGAACCGGCGGGGTCATGACGAAAGTAACAAAGAAAAAATGTATCTTTGACGGCAATTAATGGATGGAAGAGAGATGAAAAGCGGTGTGATCTTCGATATGGATGGTGTGTTGGTCGACAACCGGGACATTCACATCGAGGCATTTTTGATCTATTTCAAGCGGGTCGGGCTGAAGGCCACTTATGAGCAGTTGCTCGGCATTTTCGGCAAGGTCAACACGCAGATTTTCGAAGACCTGTTCGGTGTCGGGACGTTTACTCCCGAGCAAATCGAGCGGATGGGGGCCGAAAAGGAGCGCATTTACCGGGAACTTTTCGCCGAGAAGGTCGCACCCACGCCGGGGCTGATTACTTTCCTCAATGCACTGAAAAAGAGCGGAGTGAAGATCGCTGTCGGATCTTCGGGGCCGCGAGAAAATGTCGATTTTGTGTTGGAGGCGTGCGGGATCACCGGCTATTTCGACGCCATTGTTGACGGGAGCATGGTTACCCGGGGGAAGCCCGACCCGGAGGTTTTCCTGAAGGCCGCCGCGCTGTTGGGTAAAACGCCCGGCGAGTGCATCGTTTTTGAGGACGCACTGGTTGGCATCGAGGCGGGAAAACGCGCCGGGATGACGGTAATCGCCCTCGAAACCACCTTCACGAAGGCGCAGTTGGCAGGCTCGGGGTACGACCGGCTGATTCGCAATTTTACGGAGGTGGATGCCTCTGTTTTACAAGAGTTTTAGATAGATAATGCCATGTTAAAAGCCCTATTGAATCTCGATACACAAGCGTTCCTCGCGCTGAATGGCGGCTGGGGAACGGGTTGGGACACGTTTTTCTATTGGATGTCGGACAATTGGGTGTGGATTCCGCTCTACCTGCTGATTCTCGGGACGATACGCCGCCGCTGGGGGTGGAAAACCATGTTGGGCGCGCTGGTCTTCATCGCCTTGTCGGTGATTTTGGCCGACCAGATTTGCAACATCGCCAAATACGGGCTGAAAAAATTGAGGCCCACGCACAACCCGGAGATTCAGAGCATGGTACACACCGTGCGCGGCTATGTCGGCGGGCTGTACAGCACTTTCTCGGCCCACGCGGCCACGACCTGTTGCATCGCCATTTTCACCAGCCGCTTGTTTAAAACGGCGTGGTACACCGTTTTGATTTGGGTATGGGTGGCCGTGGTTTGTTACAGCCGCATCTACCTCGGCGTACACTTCCCGTTGGATATTCTTTTAGGCGGCACGACCGGTTTTCTGTTGGGTTGGTGGGCGTTTAACATCTTCCGTTCGCCCCGGATGAAACGATTTTATAGTTATTTCTGATGCAATTCAAGCCGCCTCTCCTCCTCAAACGCCTCTTTCCGGCGGTGATTTGGGAATTTCCCGAGAGCCGGGAGGTCTTCCTGACCTTCGACGACGGCCCCACGCCGGAGATCACCCCGTGGGTGCTCGATCAGCTTCGGGAGTATGGCTTCAAAGCCACCTTCTTCTGCCTCGGCAAAAATGTGGAGCAACACCCCGAAATATTTCAGCGGATTTTGGACGAGGGTCATGCCGTTGGAAATCACACATATAGCCACCAAAAAGGGTGGGAGATGAAGACTTGGCGGTATATTGAAGATGTTGATTTTGCCGACGACCTGATCCACTCCAACCTCGTCCGCCCCCCGTATGGCCGGATTAAACCGGCGCAGGCGCGGCGGCTGTCGGAGCGGTACCGGATCGTGCTGTGGTCGGTGCTGAGCCGCGATTACAGCTCGCTGGTCTCGCCCCGAAAATGCCTGAAAAACGTGACCAAACACGTGCAGGGCGGCTCGATCATCCTGTTTCACGACTCGAAAAAAGCCTTTCGCAACCTCAAATACGCCCTGCCGCGTGTGCTTCAATTCTTAAAAGAGCAAGGGTACAGCTGTGCCCCAATCGAACTGTAATGGAAGCTCCTAAGCAAATAAAACGGATCATCGTCGCCGTCACCGGAGCCAGCGGGTCGCTCTACGCCCGGCTGTTGGTCGAACAATTGGTGGCGTTCGCCGAGGTCGAGCTGTCGGTCATCGTCACCGACACCGGCCTATCCGTCATGCGTTACGAGGACAACGCCGACTGGCTGGAAGACAGCCGATTGACCCGTTACGACAACCACGACTTGTTTGCCGCCCCAGCCTCCGGATCGGCACGCTTCGATGCCCTGGTGGTCATCCCCTGCTCGATGGGGACGATCGGGCGCATGGCCGCCGGACTATCCTCCGACCTGCTGACACGCGCCGCCGATGTGATGCTCAAGGAGCGGCGCAGGCTCATCGTCGTGCCGCGCGAATTGCCGCTCAACACCATCCACCTGCGCAACCTCGCGACCCTCTCCGAATGCGGAGCGATCGTCTGCCCCGCCTCCCCCTCGTTTTACAACCACCCGCAAACCATCGAGGCCCTCTGCCAAACCGTCACCCACCGCGTCATCGCCCTGCTCGGCCTCGACTCCCCCAGCCCTGAATGGGGAAAGTAATACCCCTAAATCACGCCTCTTTTCAGCCTTTGACTGCCGCTTTTAGAAAGCGGCGCAAATCGCGGCTTTTTGTAAAAAGCCGCCCCAAAAACTTTTGTGCTTGCCTTTTCAGGGAGATCATTCCTTGCAGGAACTTCGTCTCATTTTCCATGTCCCCTGCCCTCCAAACAAGTTTGGGGCAGGACATGAAAAACAAGACGCATTCGCCCGCAGGCGAATGCGATCTCCCTGAAAATACATTCTACACCAACCTGTTAGTCCTGAAAAACGAATAAGAAATTCCTATCGGTTCGAAGAACCGACAAACGAACCCCAATCGAGACGTGCGGTGTCTGACGACCGTTAGACCCCGCAGGGGGCTAAAAGGGAGGAGTTACACGTGAGATTGGGGTTCTTGAATTTTCTTTGCTACTTTCTTTGTTTCAAGACAAAGAAAGTAGAGGAAAACTTTTCTTTGCTACTTTCTTTTAGGATAAAAGAAAGTAGAAGAGGATCACAAACACTCCACCGGAGCACTCTCGTGATGGGTCAGGCTGAGGCTGGAGACGAAAAAGCGGTCGCCGGGGCGGGGCGGGGCGGGCAGGATGAACCGGGAGGCTCCGGTGATGGCGAGGATAGTTGCCGGATTCTCAAAGTCGGGTTCTGCTCCCGCCGGGAAGCGATAGATCACAAAACGGCGGTTGTCCTGCTCGGGTTGCCACTCAATGAAGGTCTCTCCGGCGACTGTAATCAGCCGGGGCGATCCGGGCGGCGCGGGGAGGATCGGAGCGATCCGTGGGTTGATGGGCCACAGCGCGCGGGAGGGATAAACCTGCCTCAGGGCGCTCTGTATGTCACTTTGTGCCAGAAATTTCGCGCTGTACAGGAACGATCCCCGAATAGCAGGGAGCGTCCGATTGAGCGTGATTTGGCGCACGATCTCCTGCGCGGTGCGCCAAGCGGCGGTCGAGGAGCGGGGGTCGACGCGGTAAAGGGCGTGGCCGATGTAGACCGGTGTGCCGAAGGCGTTGTCGTTCCACCACTGCGCCAGCGTTTTATAGTCGGCCGCCGTGTCGCCAATCGACCAATAAAGTTGCGGAGAGACGTAGTCGACCCACCCTTCGCGCTCCCATTTCAGGATGTCGGCATAGAGGTCGTCGTAATTGGTTTGACCGGCTCGGGTGGCCGACCCACGCGGGTCGCGCGAGGCGTTGCGCCACACCCCGAAGGGCGAGATGCCAAATTCGACCCACGGCTTGAGCGAATGAATCGTGTCGCCGATCTGGCGGATGATCCGGTCGACGTTATCGCGCCGCCAATCGCCCTTGTCGGTGAATCCGCGCGGGGAGGCGCGAAAATAGGAATCGTCCGGAAACTCCTGACCGGCAATGCGGTAGGGATAGAAATAGTCGTCGATATGCACCGCGTCGATGTCGTATTTTCGGACAATGTCGGCCACCACGCGCACGATATGCTCCCGCGAACGGTCGTCGGCGGGTTGCAGGTAATGGGTCGTCCCGTATTGAACCATCCAGCCGGGGTAACGCCGGGCGAGCGTCGCGCGCAACGCGGGGGAGAGGTTTTCGTCGTTGAGCCACACGCGATAAGGGTTGATCCAGACGTGGACGGCAATCCCCCGCCGGTCGCACTCGGCGATGAGAAACTCCAACGGATCGTAAGCCGGGGCAAGGCCTTGTGTTCCCGTGAGCCAATGCGACCACGGCTCGTGATCCGAGCGGTAAAAGGCATCGGCGGTCGGGCGAATCTGAAAAGCCACGCTGTTGAGGTTGTTGGCGACCACGTTATCCAAAATGGCGATCAGGTCGGCCTGTTGCTCTCGGGGGAGGCTTCGGCCCTTGAGCGGCCAGTCGATGTTGTCGACCGTGGCGATCCACGTGGCCCGCATCTCACGCTTGGGAGCTTGCCCCAACAGGGCGTTCAGGCTGAAAATGAGGAGGAGGCAGAGGAGTATTTTTTTCATGGTCAGGTGAATCGGTGTGATCGTGCAAAAATAGCAAACTTTTCTTGTTCCTAAAATCCAAACAAACTCTTACTTTTGTACTTATATTTAAATAATGTTTATGGAATCCGTCATCACCAGCCCCAAAAATCCCCTTGTGCGGGAAGTGCTTGACTTGCAGGGCAAGTCGAAAGAGCGCAACCTGCGCCAAACGATTGTTGTCGAGGGATTGAAGGAGATCACGCTGGCTGTCTCCGCCGGGGTACGCTTCCGCAAGGTGATCTATCGGCCGGAGTTGATCTCCGCCGAAGCCGTTCGGGCGTTGGTCGCCACCTCCGCCGGGGCGGGGAGCGAGTTTATCGCCGTTTCCGAGGCGGTGTTTGCCAAAATATCGTACCGCGAGTCGACCGGCGGGGTGATCTGTCTGGCCGAAAAGCCTGAAAAACAGCTTCGAGACCTCCCCGTCGACGACCGTTCGCTCTTCATCGTGCTCGAATCGATCGAAAAGCCGGGCAACTTGGGGGCGATCTGCCGGGTGGCCGACGCGGCGCGCGTCAGCGGGGTGATCGTCTGCGATCCGCGCACCGACATCTATAACCCCAACGCCATCCGGTCGAGCTTGGGGTGTGTCTTTACGGTCGATGTGGTGAGCGCCGATTCCGAGACGATATTGAATTGGCTGAGGCAGAACGGAATAAAGAGTTTCGCGGCAGAGCTTCAGGCCGCTGATTTTTATCACGAGAGCGATTTGCGGGGGCGGGTGGCACTCGTTTTCGGCACCGAGGCGACCGGACTGACCGACAAATGGATTCACGGCGCGGATCGGCGCATCAAAATCCCGATGGGGGGCGTGATCGACTCGCTCAACGTGACCACATCGGTCGCGATATTGGTCTTTGAGGCGATGCGTCAACGGGGATTTTCTGGAAACTTCTAAAAAATCCAAAATACTGCGTTACGCTCCCTTGCAAAATGCTCATGTACGTTAAGTACACTGCGCTTTTGCTTCGGTCGCAAGCCTTGTCTTTTGAATTTTTAAGACCCCCTCAGACTAAATGAAGATTTTTTGGAGGCGTTATTCTATATAGAACGGCAATTTTGCTACTTTTACAAAAATTCTAAAACAAACTTTAAAACCATACAATCGCATGAAACGAATCATTGTAACCCTGAACACGTTAGCCCTTGCGGCTCTCCTTTTTGCCGGTTGCGCCGGGAATGGCCAATCCACCGAGGATCAACAACAAACTGCGGAAGCCGCCGCAACGATGCCCGACCGCGAGCAGATCGCCGCCGCCTCGTTCGACGAACTGTTCAAAACAATTACCCCGGAGGAGATTCCGGGCGATGTCTTTTCGCTGGTCAGCAAAGACTTAACGGTAATCACCGCCGGAACGCCCGAGCTGTATAACTCGATGGTTGCCGGCTGGGGTGGCTGGGGCGTTCTGTTTAGTAAACCGGTGACATTTTGTATGTTACGCTCCAATCGCTACACGCTGGAGCTGATGCGGCAAGACACCGTCTACACCATGGCCTATTTCGACGAAGTCTATCGGCCTGATTATATGCCATTTGGCATACAGTCGGGGCGTGACAGCAAAAAAATGGAAGAGACGAAGCTGACAGCCGTGCAAACGCCCGGCGGCGGCATGGCCTTCAAAGAGGCGAAGCTCATTATCGAATGCCGCCTGTTGGAAGTGACCACCGTTTCGCCCGACGATTTCCTGACCGACGAATCGCGCGGGTTCGTGGTCGATGCCCACGCCGAAACCGGCGAGTACCACAAAATGGTCTTCGGCGAGGTAACAAACGTTTGGACGAAAAAATAATTATGAATTATAAATTATGAATTATGAATTTCTGTATGGAACAGATTCTTAGCAAGTTAGCAGGGGTGGTGGTATTGGCCGCAGTGTTGAGTTCGTGCGATGGCACGCCAAAGAGTAGTGAAACCGTAGAAAACGAAACGATGAAAAAAGAGACGTACACAGAGCGGGAGGCGATCGAAACGATCCTCTCGCGCAAGAGTGTCCGGCAGTACGAGGATCGGGCTGTCGAGGCAGAAAAGGTAGAATTGTTGTTGCGCGCCGCGATGGCGGCTCCTTCGGGCATGGATCGTCGTCCGTGGTCGTTTGTGGTGGTCACCGAGCGGGAGACGCTGAACCGCTTGGCTGAGGGATTGCCTTATGCCAAGATGCTGACTCACGCCCCGTTGGCTATTGTGGTGTGTGGCGATCCGCAGTCGCCCTATTGGACGCTGGACTGCTCGGCCGCCACGCAGAACATCCTGTTGGCCGCCGAGGCGTTGGGCTTGGGGGCGGTTTGGACGGCGACCTATCCCACTCCGGAGCTGATGCAGGCGGCCAACGAGGCTCTCGGTCTGCCGGAGGGCATCCAATCGCTGGCGGTTATCCCGATGGGCTATCCGGCGGGCGAGACGGCTCCTAAGGATAAGTTTGATGCTACGCGCATCCATTATAATAAATGGTAGTAAGGGATTTTTAGAAGCCCCGTAACTGCGAACAAGAGGAAGCCTCCTACGGGCTTCCTCTGTTTGTTTGCGCGCGGGGGATTTGGCAGGAGAATTGCAACTTGTTTCCAAGCGATCTTTAGAGTTTATTTGAAATTTGCCTGTTTCCCCAAAAAAGGGGATGCTCTGACCCCTGATCTCACCGGATCAGGGGATTTTTTTGCGGTGCCGGACACCCGATCTTTGCGGCATAAAACTCAAACTAAATTTTTATGCTGAAAAAGACTGCTTTTCTTCTTGTTGCGGCGAGCGTTTCGCTGGCCGCCCAGGCTCAGGCCGAAAAGGCCAATCCCCTCTCGTTCGAGGGTTCTTATGTGGGTGATTCTTACTATAATATGACCGGCGGATTGGCCACCGGCGGCGGATTCATGGGCATGGCCAACCTCACGGTGGGGTTCGACACCGAGGCGGCCGGGTGGTGGCGCGGGGGGTCGTTCTTTGTGAACGGCGCGTCGATTCACGGCAAGTCGCTGACCGAAAACTACTTGGGCGATATGCAGGTGGCCTCGAACATCGACGCAGGGGAGTATGCTTACCTGCACGAACTGTGGTATCGGCAACAACTTGGTGCGGTGTCGATTACGCTCGGTCTGCAAGACCTAAATGCCGAATTTATGGTTTCCGAAGGGGCGGGCGAGTTCCTCAACAGCTCGTTCGGTGTGCCGCCAGTGATTGCCACAGGGATTCCCGTTCCGATTTTTCCGCTCACGGGCTTGGGGGTGTCGGCGCGGTGGGAGATCGGCGAACAGTGGGCGGTGCAGGCCGCGCTGTTCGACGGCAACCAGACCCCATTCGACCGCAATCCACACAACATCCGTTGGCGTTTCGGTCGGGACGACGGCCTGCTCACCATGGGCGAAGTACATTACGACGGGCGGTTCAAGGCGGGTGCCTATTACCATTCGGCGGACGGCAACTATGGCTTCTATGCGCTGGCCGACCAACCCCTGACCGACCGATTGAGCCTCTTCGGTCAACTGGCCATCGCGCCGAAAAGCAAGAACGACAACAACTATTCGATCGGCTTGGGAGCCAACTGGTTCATCGCCGAGCAACACGCTCTCGGTCTGGCCGCAACCTATGCCGGGCTACACGCCGCCGACCACCGACACGAAACGGCGCTCGAACTCTACTATAAATTCACGCTCAACGACCACATCGCCCTCCAACCCGACTTCCAATACATCCTCAATCCCTCCGGCACGGAGACAAAACTCCCCAATGCGCTGGTGGGAATGCTTAGGGTTTATATGAATTTCGGTTTATAACTAATTTAGCGCACCGCAAAAAATCCAAAAGCCACTTAATCCGACGGATTAAGTGGCTTTCTCTATACCCAGAGCAAGGGTACTATAACGGATACTCGTCGAAGGCGTAGAGGACGGTCGAGAGATACCTTTCGCCGGTGTCGGGGAGGATGGCGACGATGGTTTTGCCAGCGTTTTCGGGTCGCAGGGCGAGCTGGCGGGCGGCGAAGACGGCAGACCCGGCCGAAATGCCGACCAAAAGTCCTTCGGTCTTAGCCAATTGGCGGCTCGTGCGAATCGCGTCGTCGTCGGCCACGGCGATGATCTCGTCCGGAACAGCGGCATCGAACGTTTTCGGAACAAAACCGGCACCGATCCCTTGAATTTTGTGAGGCCCCGGCGCGCCGCCCGAAAGCACGGGTGAGGCAGCGGGTTCTACGGCAACGACCTTAATAGCGGGATTAAGCTCTTTAAGTCTCTCTCCGGTACCGCTCACTGTGCCGCCGGTACCCACGCTTGATACCAAAATATCGACCTGTCCGTCGGTATCTCGCCAAATCTCCTCGGCGGTGGTGCGGTAATGTACGGCAGGGTTGGCCGGATTCTCGAATTGTTGTAGGATCACGGCATCGGGTATCTCGGTCTGCAACTCCTCGGCCCGGGCAATCGCGCCTTTCATCCCCTGTGCCCCGGGGGTCAACACCAATTCAGCGCCGAGGGCTTTGAGCAGGTTGCGCCTTTCGAGGCTCATGGTTTCGGGCATAGTAAGGATCAGCCGATAGCCTTTAATGGCTGATACATAAGCCAATCCGATCCCCGTATTGCCGCTCGTAGGTTCGATAATCACCGAGCCGGGTTTGAGCACCCCGTGCGCTTCGGCATCTTCGATCATGGCCAGCGCCACGCGGTCTTTGACGCTCCCAAGCGGATTAAAATATTCGAGTTTGCCGATGATTCGTGCCCCGGCCTGCTGAGATTGGGCGTAATTGCCCAACTCCAACAGGGGGGTATTGCCGATCAGGTCGGTCAGTTTTTTGGCTATTTTGCTCATGGTTGTTGATGTTTTAGTTTCGACAAGGTACAAAAACTATTCCTTATAAAAAGGCTTTCTCCAACGCCTGATCCAAATCGGCCTTGATGTCTTCGATGTTTTCGATGCCGACCGAGACACGCAACAGCCCCGGTTCGATGCCTGTGGCGCGTTGTTCTTCGGGCGAGAGTTGCGAATGGGTCGTGGTCGAGGGGTGGATAATCAGCGACTTGGCATCGCCCACATTGGCCAAGTGGCTCAATATCTTGACGTTTCCGATTACGCGGTCGGCATTATCGGCACTGCCCTTGACCTTGAAAGTGAGCACCGCGCCGGGGCCTTTTGGGAAGTATTTTTTGGCCAGCTCGTGGTACGGAATGCTTTTCAGCCCCGGATAGTTGTCGTATTCGACCCGTGGGTGTTTTTGAAGCCATTCGGCCAACGCCTGCGTGTTTTGAATGTGGCGTTCCAAGCGAAGTGATAGGGTTTCAATTCCTTGCACGAGCAGGAAGGCATTGAACGGGCTGATCGTGTTGCCCCAGTCGCGAAGCCCCTCGGTGCGGGCGCGGATGTTGAAGGCTATGTTGCCGAAGGGCCCGTCCGTTCCGAATACATCCCAGAAAACCAGCCCGTGGTAGCTTTCGGACGGCTCGGTGAAGGCCGGGAACTTGCCGTTGCCCCAATTGAATTTGCCGCTGTCAACGATGATGCCGCCCAGCGAGGTGCCGTGACCGCCGATCCATTTGGTGGCCGACTCGACAACCACCGCCGCGCCGTGTTCAAGCGGGCGGAAGAGGAAGCCCCCTGCGCCGAACGTGTTGTCGACGATCAACGGAATGTCGTGACGGTTAGCCACTTCGGCAATGGCCTCGAAATCGGGAATATTCAGCCCCGGATTGCCGATCGACTCCAGATAGATCGCTTTGGTGTTGTCGTCGATCAGCTGTTCAAACGAAGCCGGTTCGTCGTTTTCCGTGAAACGAACCTCGATGCCCAGCCGCTTGAATTGCGATTTAAATTGGTTGTAGGTGCCGCCATAGAGGTGCGCTGTGCTGACAAAGTTGTCGCCGGCTTGCAAAAAGTTGTTCAGCGCGATGAACTGCGCCGACTGCCCCGACGAAGTGGCAAGGCCCGTTGCACCGCCCTCCAAAGCCGCGATGCGCTTCTCGAAAACATCGGTCGTGGGGTTTTGCAGGCGGGTGTAAATGTTCCCGAATTTGCGCAACCCGAACAGGTCGGCTCCGTCCTGTGCATC
>JAISHQ010000002.1 GCA_031262465.1 Rikenellaceae bacterium | reverse complement strand
TAGATGAAAGGATGAAATGATGAGAGTATTGATGTTCGGGTGGGAATTTCCGCCACACATTGCGGGGGGGCTTGGAACGGCCTGTTACGGCCTCACGCGGGGTCTGTCGAAGAACGAGGTGCAGGTCAAATTTGTCGTACCAAAGGCTTATGGCGATGAGGATCAGCGTTATGCGCGGATTCTGAATGCGAGCGACGTGGAGGCCATGTACGGAGCCGACCTCGGGGAGGATTTTTGGAAACAGTTGACGATGATCCACATCGACTCCAATTTGGTGCCCTACATTGCCCCGCAGGAGTTTGTGCGCGAGTCGCACGAGTGGGAAAAGGGGCGCACCGTCAATTGGAAAGACGTTTGGAAAGAACGTTACAACTTTTCCGGCAAATACGGCGCGAACCTGATGGAAGAGGTGGCGCGCTATGCGTTGGTGGCGGCGCAGGTGGCGCGCGATTTGGAGGGGCAGTTCGATGTGATTCATGCCCACGACTGGCTCACCTATTACGCTGGCATCGCGGCCAAACAGGTCTCTGGCAAGCCGTTAGTGGTTCATATCCACGCCACGGAGTTCGACCGGGTGGGTGAAAACGCTGGTGGGGCGGTCTTTGAGATCGAGAAAGCGGGCATGATGGCCGCCGATCGGGTGATTGCCGTCAGCAACCTGACGCGCCGCATCGTGATCGAAAAATACGGCATCCCAGCCGAAAAGGTGGTCACCGTTCACAACGCCGTCGAATTTAACGACGCCAAAGGGCGTGGGCTGGAGCGGAGCATCGACGACAAGATCGTCACCTTCCTCGGGCGCATCACCTACCAAAAAGGGCCTGACTATTTTGTCGAGGCGGCCGCCAAGGTGCTCAAACAGGTGCCCAACGTCCGTTTTGTGATGGCCGGAAGCGGCGATATGTTCAACCACGTGATTCGTCGGGTGGCCAAATTGGGGATCGCCGACCGCTTCCACTTTACCGGCTTCCTGAAAGGCGACGAGGTGCAACAGATGTTCCACCTGAGCGATGTCTATATCATGCCCTCGGTTTCCGAACCGTTCGGCATCTCGCCGTTGGAGGCCATGCGCTCGAATGTGCCGGTCATCATCTCCAAACAGTCCGGCGTGGCCGAAGTGTTGAAATATGCCGTCAAGGTCGATTATTGGGACGTGGACGCGATGGCCGATGCCATCTACGGCCTGATTACCTACCCGGCACTGAGCAAAATGTTCCGCGAACGCGGGCAGGCCGAGGTCAATACCCTCAAATGGGATAAAGCCGCCGAAGCGGTGGCCCGTGTCTACCAATCAGTACTATAAAGTAAAACATTGAATATGAAGAGTATCTGTCTCTATTTCCAGGTGCACCAGCCCTTCCGGTTGAAAAAATACCGCTTCTTCAACATGGGGCGCGACCACCACTATCTGGACGAATTTGCCAACCGGTCGATCCTGCGCAAGGTGGCCGAACGCTGTTATCTGCCTATGAACGAGCTGTTGCTCAAACAGTTGAAAAAGAAAGGATCGGCCTATAAAGTCGCTTTCTCGATCTCGGGCATCGCGATCGAACAGTTCAAAGCCTATGCCCCCGAGGTGCTGGCGAGCTTCAAGGCGCTGGCCAAAACCGGCCGCGTGGAGTTCTTGGCCGAAACCTATTCCCATTCGTTGGCCTCACTGTGCTGTAAAGAGGAGTTTATGGCTCAGGTCAAACGCCACAGCGACTTGATGGAGAGCGAGTTCGGCCAACGTCCGACGGTTTTCCGCAACACCGAGCTGATCTATTCCGACGAGATCGGTGCGTGGGTGGCCGAAATGGGTTACAAGGCGATGCTGGCCGAGGGTGCCAAGCACATTTTGGGGTGGAAAAGCCCCGATTTCATCTACGCCAACGACATCAATTCCCGCCTGAAGTTGCTGTTGCGCAATTTCAAGCTGAGCGACGACATCGCCTTCCGCTTCTCCGACCAGGGGTGGGATCAATGGCCGTTGACCGTCGAAAAATACGTGAGCTGGCTCACCAGCCCCGACCTGCCGGGCGAGGTTGTCAACCTCTTCATGGATTACGAAACCTTTGGCGAGCACCAATGGGCCGAGACGGGCATCTTCGACTTCATGAGCTATTTCCCCGAGTTTGCGGTCAAAACCAAGCAGTTGGAGTTCCTGACCCCCGGCGAAGTGGCCGACAAATACCAACCCGTCTCGCTGTTGCACACGCCTCACGCCTTCTCTTGGGCCGACGAGGAGCGCGACGTGACCGCTTGGTTGGGCAATGAGTTGCAGGACGAGGCGTTCCGGAGCCTTTACGCCATCCGCGAAAAGGTTCACGCCGTGAACGACCCCAACCTGAACCACGTCTGGGATTTTATGCAGACCTCCGACCATTTTTATTACATGGCCACCAAGTGGTTCTCCGACGGCGATGTACACAGCTATTTCAACCCGTATGACACTCCCTATGAGGCGTTTATCAACTACATGAACGTCTTCAGCGACTTCTCGCGGCAGGTCAGCTTGAAATACGAGGCGATGACCCAACAACCCTCCTGCGGGGCACAGGCAGAACTTCCCGCCGCCGAAAAGGCAGTCAAAGCTCCCGCCAAAGCAAAAGCCGCCGCGAAAGCTCCGGCGAAAAAAGCCACCCCGAAGAAACCCGCTAAGGTCAAGGCCTAAGGCATAAAATAAAAGGAAAGAGAATAGCCCGCAAGGCTATTCTCTTTCTTTTTATAGAAAAAAACGCTATTTTTGCTTGTTGTAAAACATAAAATGATGACCGGTAAATCTATTTTTTCTCTTTTGGCGGCTGTCGTCCTGTTGGCCAGTTGCGGCAAATCCGACCGGGCAACTGTCCGGGGAACGTTCAGCGGGGTCAATGAGGTGCCCATCTACCTCTCGCAGGTGGGAATCAGTACGTTGAACCGGGTCGACACGGTGGTGACCGACAACAAGGGGCAATTCAAGTTCAAAGTCGATCTGCCCGGTAATCAACCGGCCTTTTACAACTTGCGTTGTCAGGATCAGACGATCTCCCTGTTATTGTCGCCCGGCGAAGAGGTCGAGGTGCGCTCGTTGGGCAATTTGGCCAACAACTATTTGGTTGAGGGGTCGCCAGGGTCGCAGGAGATCAAGGAGTTGAACGAATTGCTCTTCTCGAACCGCCCGACGCTCGACTCGCTGGCCAGCCTCTACCTGACGCTCTCTCCCTCTGATTCGCTCGCTCAGCAGGTCTTGACGGAGTACAACCAACGTTTTATCGAACAGAAACGGGGCATGATTACCTTCATCGTGAGCCACGTCAATTCGCTGTCGGCCATTTACGCGCTTTATCAGCGGATGCCGAGCGGCGATTGGTTTTTCTCCGACCCGAACGATGTCACCTATTTCCGCATGGTGGCCGATTCGCTCTCGGGGCGTTACCCCCAGTCGCCCAACGTCATCTCCTTGCAACGCGACGTGGAACGGATGAACAGCAACATCAACCTGCAAGAGATGCTGAACAACGCGGTCGTTTCGGCGATCAACTTCCCCGACCTCGACCTGCCCGATGTCAACGGCAAGCGCGTGAAACTCTCTTCGTTGCAGGATCAGGTGATTCTGATCGACTTTTGGCTCTCGACAGCCGCCGAAAGCCCGCTCAACAACGCCGATCTGATGGAGCTTTACCGCCAGTACCACGACCGGGGCTTCGAGGTTTATCAAGTGGCACTGGATCAGGAAAAACTGCCGTGGGTGACCGCCGTTCAGCAACAGCGCCTCCCGTGGATCAGCGTCTGCGACCTGAAAGGGGTCAACTCCCCCGCGCTCCGCATCTACAACATCACCCAACTGCCTGCCAACGTGCTCATTAACCGCGAGGGCGAGATCGTCGCGCGGAATATTTCGATCGAGGAGTTGGAAAACCGATTGAAAGGCCTGTTCTAACATAGTCCCTAACCCGCTAAACCTCTGAGCCAATGGCGTACTATTTTGTCTCGGACGTTCATGCCGGGCTTCTGCTGAACGGGAAACCCACCGACAGCGAAGCGCGCTTTTTGGCGTGGCTCGACCGGGTCGGCCCCGATGCCGAGGCAATTTTTTTGGTGGGCGACATCTTCGATTTTTGGTACGAAACGCCCCGGAAGGTCCCCACAGGGTATGACCGGCTGTTGGACGCCTTCTCCGCACTGACCGCGCGGGGCATTGCACTCCATTTTTTTCCGGGCAATCACGATATGTGGACGGGCAATCACTTGGCCAGCTCCGGCCTAATTATTCATAATCAAGGGCTTTATACCACCCTCTGCGGGCGGCGGGTCTATATCGAGCATGGCGATCAACAGAGCATCCGCAGCGGTGGCGAACGTTTTATTCAGTCCATTTTCCGCTCCCCAATCGCGCGTCGACTGGCTCAACTCTTTGTGCCTCACCGGGCGATGATGCGCTTCGGCAACAGCTGGTCGCGCGCCAACCGCGCCAAATTCCGCGAACAGTTTCCCTTTGGCAACGAAGAGGAGGGGCTGGTTCGCTTCGCCCGGGAATATATGCACGAGCACCCGGTCGACCTCTTCGTCTTCGGCCACCTGCACAACCCAACAATCTACCCCCTCTCCGCCACAACGACCCTCTACGTCCTGAGCGACTGGATCACCGACCCCCACCCCGCCTACGGCCGCCTCGACGAGCACGGCTTTTCCCTCGAACGGTACTAATTTTCAGTATTTTACTGCGAATTTTCCCGCCTCGACTGTTCTTAGAGAACCATCGCGCCTTTTTGAAAAAAGGCGCCCCAAAAACTTTTCTGCATCTCTTTGCAGGGCGATCATCTCTCCGAGACTTCGTTTTATACTGTATTCCCCGTAGCTTTCAAGCGAGCTTGAGCCGGGGAATACAGCACAAAACGCATTCGCCCGCAGGCGAATGTGATCTCCCTGAAAATACATTCTACAACAGTGTACAAAGGCTTTTTATGGCATCAAAATTTCTGCAAAATGTGGTCTCCTTGAGACCCATTTCGTTCCTCTATTTGTCAGAAGACGCAGACAAAACGCAATGGCCGTTGAGTTTTCAGGGCGAAAACATTCACTCCGCAGGAGGTTTGAATCCTTAACAAACTGTTGTGAACTGTATTTTCAGGGCGAAAACATTCACTCCGCAGGAGGTGAATGCCACTTGTTTGGGATGCCCCTGCCCAAGCTCGCTTGGGGGCAAAGGGGACATCCGGAACAAGAGGGCTGTTCCCGCATGGAATTTTTGCCCTGCAAAGACAAGCATAAAAGTTTTTGATGCAACTTTTTACAAAAAGTTGCGATTTGCGCCGCTTTCTAAAAGCGGCAGTTCAAGGCTGAAAAAAACGATTATTCCGATCGCCTGCGGTAGGCGGGTTTTAGGGCGTCGAAGAGGAAGCGCAGGT
The DNA here is from genome assembly GCA_031262465.1 of Rikenellaceae bacterium. GTDB lineage: Bacteria > Bacteroidota > Bacteroidia > Bacteroidales > Rikenellaceae > JAJQAW01. The sequence goes on along the minus strand of JAISHQ010000002.1, from coordinate 1,146 downwards.
GTGCCCAGGTGGTGGGGAGGGTGCCGAAATGGTGTTTCATAATGGCGTACCGTTCGTGCAGGCAGGCCTTTCGGTGGACGGTGGAGGTGCCGCCGGTGACAAATTCGGAGAGGATGGTGTGAGTGTTGACGATGGTTTGTGCCCGTTGCAGGGCGAGCAGAACCCACTCGATGTCAGCGGCATAGCGGTATTTCAGGTCGTACTGCGGGGCGATTGTCCGGCGCACGAGGATCGACTGGTGGCACACCACCATGCCCCGGCGAAAGTTCGTCCACGTCTTCGCCTCGGGCAACTTTTTTTTGCGCAGACCCAACTCCTGCCCCTGCTCGGAGCGGATCAGCGTCTCTCCATAATAAATGTCGGCCAACTCCGGGGCGGTATCGAAAATCCGGGTGATGGATTCGGGCTGGTGGATGAGGTCGCCCGCGTTGATAAACCAAACGTACTCGCCCGTGGCACCGCGCAGGCCTTTGTTCATCGCCTCGTAAATGCCGCTATCCGGCTCGCTGACAAAGCGCACCCGGTCGCCAAAGGCCTGAACGACAGAGGCCGTGTGGTCGGTCGAGGCGCCGTCAATGACCAGCACTTCTAACTCCGGGAGGTTGCTCCGGAGGATGTTGTCCAGCGTGACACGCAACGCCTCTGCGGCGTTGTAAGTGACAGTGATTATCGAAACTTTGGGATATTTCATTCAATCATACAAGGTTTTTCCTACCTTTGAGCAAAATTAAGGAATCCAATGGAATATCGCAATTCAAAACGAAATATTTGGGCACCGATCGTCGTCGCGGTGGCGGTGGTGGCTGGCATCTTGTTGGGGCAACGCCTGCCTCGCCCGGTGCAATACGATGAGAGACAGCCTTTTACACCGCCGATGGCCGGGCTGACCACGGACAAGTTGGATCAGGTATTGACGCTCATTTACGGCCAATATGTCGACGAGCCGCACTTGGATTCGATCGAAGAGGTGGTCATTCCGACGATTTTGGAGAGCCTCGACCCCCATTCGGCCTACATCCCGGCCGACGAGTTGGCGCAGGTCAACGAGTCAATCGACGGCCATTTTGATGGCATTGGGGTGACATTCAATATGTTGAACGACACAGTGCGGATCATCACCGTCATCGGCTCAGGCCCCAGCGACCG
>JAISHQ010000094.1 GCA_031262465.1 Rikenellaceae bacterium | reverse complement strand
ATTACCGCGCTCTGTGTCCTCTTCTATTCGGCGGTGTTCCCCTACCTGAAATACGCGCCGGACTTCATGTTCCAAAAATTCGGCATCCCGCTCGACCGTGCCGGGGAGATTCCCTCGCTCTTGCCCTTGGGCACCCTTTTCCTCACCCCGCTCTTCGGCTTTCTCTACGACCGACGCGGACGAGGGGCGACCATTATGATTATCGGGGCGGTTCTGTTGGTGATTGTCCACGCGCTCTTCTCCGTGCCAACGCTCGACTCGGCTTGGGTGGCTGTGGCGCTGACCGTCTTGCTCGGTATCGCCTTTTCGCTCGTCCCCTCGGCCATGTGGCCCTCGGTGGCTAAGATCATGCCCGACAATATGTTGGGGACGGCCTATGCGATGATCTTTTGGGTGCAGAACATCGGCCTGTCGTTCGTGCCCCTGCTCATCGGCTGGGTGCTCAACACATACAGCCAGACCGGCCAAACGCTGGTCGACGGCGTGATGACCCCGACTTACGACTACACCCTGCCCATGATGATCTTCGCCGGCTTCGGGGTACTCTCGATCCTCTTTGCCCTCTGGCTCAAACGCGACGATGCGAAAAAAGGGTATGGCCTGGAGCAACCGAATATGAAAAGTTCTTAATTCTCCTTAAAACTGCTTCCGCCGATAAATTCGCGGAGGATGGAGGTAGGGGGCAGTTCGGCGCCGGAAATCGGCACAAAGAGGTTGAGCAGGCGCAACAGCCGCCGAGCCTCGCCGTATTCGGGCACAATGTCCTGCACCTCGTGGAGCAGGGGTTCGGCCAAATTTTTCAACACACACAACTCGAACATCAGCGCCGAATTGAACATCACATCGGCCTGCTCTTGGTAAGGAAAGACGTGTTTGTCCTCGCCTCGGCGGACGCTCTGCCAGCGGCGAATGGTCGCCTCGGCCGTATGGGCGCGGTGTTCGTAATCGCGCACAATGCGGCGGATCAGGCGGTTATCGGTTGTCGGAACCCGTGTCAGGTTGTCGATCGAGATCGACGTGAGCGCCGAGATGTAAATCTTGTATTTTTGGTCGTCCGGCACCTCGGCGGTCAGCGCCGGGTTGAGGCCGTGGATGCCCTCGACAATCAGCACCGACCGCTCGGGCAGTTTCAGCCGAAAAGCATCGGGCACGCTCTTTCCGGTCAGAAAGTCGTACCGGGGCACCGAGACCTCCTGCCCGTCGAGCAGGGCCAACAACTGCTGGTTGAACAGGGTCACATCGAGTGCCTCTAAGGCCTCGAAATCGTGTTCGCCGTCCTCGTCCAACGGGGTTTTGTCGCGGTCGATGAAGTAATTGTCCATCGAGATCATCACCGGGTGATAGCCCAACACCCGCAACTGGATGCCCAACCGCTTGGCAAAGGTGGTCTTGCCACTCGACGATGGGCCGGAGATCAGCACGAGCTTGCCGCCGCCTGCCCGCTGACGCTCGCTGATGCTGTCGGCTATGGAGGCCACCTTTTTTTCGTGGAACGCCTCGGCAATCTTGATGATGTCGCTCTGCTCACTGCTCAGCATCTTGGCATTGACCGCCCCCACGGTGGCCACCCCTAAGACACTGACCCACTCCTTGTACTCCTGAAAAATATCAAACATCTTGTCCTGCGGGATCATGTCCTCCAACCGATTCGGCTCGGTGCGGCGGGGCTTGCCGATGTAGAAGCCGTTGTAATATTTGCGCAGGTCGAACAGGTGGATGAATCCGGTAGAGGGAGCCAGCGCGCCGTAAAAATAGCCGGGCAGGTCGGCCAAGCGGTAGAGCTTGACGTAGAGGCTCGGACGGGTCTCTAAGAGTTGCATCTTGTCGTTAAAACCAAACTCGCGGCTGATCTCTTCGGCCTCGGTGTAGAGCAGTTTTTCCCACACAATGGGGATGTTTTGGGCAATCAGCTCGTCCATCCGCCCCTTGATCGCCGCGACCTCCTCTTCGGTCGGCGACGGCCCGCCGTCCAGCTCGGCGTAAAATCCCTTGGCCACGGAGTATTTGATCCGCAACTGCCTCTCGGGGTAGAGGTCGGTGGTGGCCTTGTGCAGGATAAAAATCAACGTCCGCTCATAAACCCGCATCCCCTCGAAATGGGTGATGTCGATAAAACGCACCGACACCGGGTCGAAAATGCGATAGCCCAACTCCTTGACCTCGTTGTTGACATAAGCCGCCAAAAAAGGGTACCCATTTTTCAGGGAGATCATCCGGATGACCTCGTCCAGCGAGGTGCCCATCTCCACAAAGAGAGTGCGCCCCGTATTCTCGCAAACTATTTTTACTGTATCGTTCATGGCCTCTGTTCGTTTGATAACAAGATTTAAAGGTAATCAATTTTTCCGTGCTTTCAAAAAAAGAACCGAAATGAATTGATTGATAGAAAAAAACACTACCTTTGCTCCGCCTTTGGCGGCGGGGAGGGAGACTTTCCCAGCAGAAAAGGCTCTATACATAATGTCCAACACATTAAAGAAGAACAATTTTTAAGACTATGAGTGAAGAACAAAAAGAGGTACAGGAAGTTGCCGAAGAAGTGGCACAACCCGTACAGGAAGTCGCTGAAGTGGCTGAAGAAACCGTGGCCGTAGAAGAGCCGAAAGCAAAAGCCCCGGTGAAAAACGCCTCGGTTCCGGTAGAAAATTTCGACTGGAGCAAATTCGAGGACGAACTCGACCTCTATCAAGGAAGCAAAGAGGAGATCGCGGCCGAGTATGACAAAACGCTGAACAACGTACAGATCGGCGAAGTGGTCGAAGGAACGGTGATCGCCCTGAACAAGCGCGAAGTCGTTGTCAATATCGGCTACAAATCGGACGGTATTATCCCGATCACCGAATTCCGTTACAACCCGGAATTGGCCATCGGCGAAAAGGTGGAAGTGTATGTAGAGAGTGCCGAAGACAAACGCGGCCAACTGCTCCTCTCCCACAAAAAAGCGCGCCAACTGCGTTCGTGGGATCGCGTAAACGAAGCCCTCGAAAAAGACGAAATTATCAAGGGATACATCAAATGCCGCACCAAAGGCGGTATGATCGTCGACGTATTCGGCATCGAAGCCTTCTTGCCGGGTTCGCAAATCGACGTCAAACCGATCCGCGACTACGATATCTATGTCGGCAAAACCATGGAATTTAAGGTGGTGAAAATCAACCAAGAGTTCCGCAACGTCGTTGTTTCGCACAAAGCCCTCATCGAGGCCGAGCTGGAACAACAAAAAGCCGAAATCATCTCGAAACTCGAAAAGGGACAGATTCTCGAAGGTACCGTCAAGAACATCACCTCTTACGGGGTGTTTATCGACTTGGGCGGTGTCGACGGCCTGATCCACATCACCGACCTGAGCTGGGGACGGGTCAACCACCCCGAAGAAATCCTGGCACTCGACCAAAAACTCAACGTGGTGATCCTCGATTTCGACGACCAGAAAAAACGGATCGCGCTGGGTCTCAAACAACTCACCCCGCACCCGTGGAACGCCCTGAGCGAAGAGTTCAAAGTGGGCGACACGGTCAAAGGCAAAGTGGTCGTGATGGCCGATTACGGTGCTTTCGTTGAGATTGCTCCGGGTGTCGAAGGGCTGATCCACGTTTCGGAAATGTCTTGGTCGCAACACCTTCGTTCGGCTCAGGATTTCCTGAAAGTCGGCGACGAAGTCGAAGCCAAAATCCTCACCCTCGATCGCGACGAACGCAAAATGTCGCTGGGTATCAAACAGCTGACTCCCGACCCGTGGGCAGGCATCGAAGCCCGCTATCCGGTGGGGTCGCAACACACGGCCAAAGTGCGCAACTTCACCAACTTCGGTGTCTTCGTTGAAATCGAAGAGGGTGTCGACGGCCTGATCCATATCTCCGACCTGAGCTGGACGAAAAAGCTGAAACACCCGTCGGAATTTACCCAAATCGGTGCCGACATCGACGTGGTTGTGCTGGAAATCGACGTAGAAAACCGCCGCTTGAGCCTCGGCCACAAACAGGTGGAAGAAAATCCGTGGAATGCCCTCGAATCGACTTATGGCGTTGGTACGGTGCACGAAGGCGAGATCACCGAGGTGAACGACAAGGGAGCTATCGTGGTTCTTCCCGAAGGCGTAGAAGGTTTCGTCCCGGCCAAACAGCTCATCAAAGAGGACGGCACCCCGGCCAAAGTGGGTGAAAAACTGCCCTTCAAGGTGTTGGAGTTCTCCAAAGGAACCAAACGCATCCTGCTCTCTCACACCCGCATCCACGACGACAGCCGCCGCGAAAGCGAACGCGAAGAGCGCGCCGGACGGGCCAAAGAGCAATCTTCGACCCAAAGCGCGGTGAAAAAGGTGAATGCCGCCGTTGAGAAGACCACCCTCGGCGATCTGGCCGGTCTGGCCGAGCTGAAAGCCCAAATGGAAGATGCCGTAAAACCGGCCAAGCCGGCTAAGGCTCCCAAAGGCGAAGCGAAAGAACTGAAATCCGAATTGGACGCTCAAGAAGCGATCGAAGAGGCAAAAGAAGCGACTGCCGAAGCCGAAAAAGCGGAGGAATAGGCCGTGACTTTCCGGGTGACCATACTGGGTTGCGGCTCTGCCGCCCCGTCTGCGAACCGCCACCATACTGCTCATGCACTCAATGTGCATGAGCAGTTTTTTTTAATCGACTGCGGCGAGGGCACCCAAGATCGGATGCGCCAATACGGCATTTCGCCCCTGAAGCTCAATGCCATCTTTATCAGCCACTTGCATGGCGATCACGTTTTCGGCCTGCCGGGCGTGCTGTCGACCCTCAACCACTTCGGGCGAAAAACGCCGTTGCACCTCTTCGGCCCTGCGCCGATCGAAGAAATCCTGCAATTTCACCTGAAACATTTCGAGCAAAACTTGGGCTATCCCATTGTCTGCCACGAAGTCAACGCGCGGCAGGAGAGCCTGATCTATGAAAATCGGGTGATGGAGGTCACGACAATCCCCCTGCGCCACCGCATCCCCGCCACGGGGTACCTCTTCCGGGAAAAGACCCCGCCGCTCAACGTCGACAAGGCCGTCATCCGCCGCCACAGCCTTTCGCTGGCGCAAATCACCGCGCTGAAACGGGGCGAGGACATTCTCTTAGCCGACGGGACCCCGCTTCCCTGCGCCGAGGCCACTTACGTGCCCTACCCTCCCCGTTCCTATGCCTTTTGCAGCGACACGCTCTATTCCGGCAAGGTTGTCCGACTAATTCACGGGGTCGACCTGCTCTACCACGAGGCCACATTCCTCGACAAAGACCGCCCGCTGGCCAAAGAGACCGGCCACACCACCGCCCTCCAAGCCGCCAAAGCGGCCTCGCTGGCCGAAGTCGGCCAACTGCTGATCGGCCATTTCTCGTCGCGGTACAAAGACGACAGCCTGCTCTTGGACGAAGCCCGCACCCTCTTTCCCAACACCCTCATCGCCCGCGAAGGCGACACCATCACCCTCGCCCCCAAACGCCATCCCCGCGCCGCCCTCTGACAGCCTTTGACGGCCGCTTTTAGAAAGCGGCGCATAGTGGTTCTATGTAAAATGTAGAAAAGACCTACCACCTCCCCCTCGCCTGTCGGCTCGGGTACTCCTCCTTCTCAGAAGGAGGAGATTTTTCCCTAAGAAAATTTAACTGAATAAAGTCCCCTCCTTCCTGAAGGAGGGGTGGCACGAAGTGACGGGGTGGTAGGTATTTGGAGTAACTAAAATATATTCCAAACAATCTCTAAAACAACCCTTACGAAGCTGTGGCTTTTAGGGCGTAGAGTTTGGTTTTTTCCATTTTGTGGCGGGCGTAGTCGAGGGTGACGCGGAAGGTGGTTTTGTGCATCGAGGGGAGTTCGAACATGGCGTCCATCATGATCGCCTCGCAAATCGAGCGCAGGCCGCGTGCCCCGAGGCGGAACTCGACGGCCTTGTCGACCATGTAATCCAGCACCTCGTCGTCGAACGAGAGCGCGATACCGTCCATCTCGAACATCCGGATGTACTGCTTGATGATCGAATTTTTCGGCTCGGTCAGGATGGCTCGCAGAGCCTTTTTGTCCAGCGGTTCGAGGTAGGTCAGCACCGGCAGACGGCCGATCAGCTCGGGAATCAGCCCGAACGACTTTAAGTCCTGAGGCATAACGTATTGCAACAAGTTTTTCCGGTCGATGTTCTCCGTTTTTTGTGCCGCGCCATAGCCCACCGCGCGGGTGTTGAGCCGCTGGGCGATCTTTTTCTCGATGCCGTCGAAGGCCCCCCCGCAGATGAAGAGGATGTTTTTCGTGTTGACCTGAATGAATTTCTGTTCCGGGTGTTTGCGCCCCCCTTGCGGCGGCACGTTGACCACCGTCCCTTCGAGGATTTTGAGCAGGGCCTGCTGCACACCCTCGCCGGAGACATCGCGGGTGATCGACGGGTTGTCCGATTTGCGGGCGATTTTGTCAATCTCGTCGATGAAGACGATGCCCCGCTCGGCGGTTTTTACGTCGTAATCGGCCACCTGCAACAGGCGCGAGAGAATCCCCTCGACATCCTCGCCCACATAGCCCGCTTCGGTCAGCACCGTTGCATCGACAATCGTAAAGGGCACCTTCAGCAGGCGGGCTATCGTTCGAGCCAACAGGGTTTTACCCGTGCCGGTCTCCCCCACCATGATGATGTTCGATTTGTCCAGTTCAATGTCGCTCGCGCCCTGCTCTTGGTGCATCAGCCGCTTGTAATGGTTGTACACGGCCACGGACATATAGCGTTTGGCGGCATCTTGGCCGATCACATATTCGTCCAAAAAGGCCTTGATTTGGGCGGGTTTCAGCAACTCTTCCTTTTCGGCAGGCTCTTTCGGGGCGACTTTGGCGTTGGATTTCGCATTTTCGCTGAGGATTTGGTAGCCCTGCTCGATGCAGTGGTTGCAAATCGTTGTGTTGTCCTGCCCCTGGAACAGCATCAGCACCTCGTCGGCCTCTGAGCCGCAAAAGGAGCAACGGTCCGAGTGGGAAGTTTTATCTTTTTTTGACATTTTTAGGATAATTTGGGTCGATAAAGGTAAATAAAAAAACTCAGCCGAGGTTTGCTTTCCCCGGCTGAGTTATCAATTATTTCTTCTTGATCTGGTCGCGTTTGCGCATCACCTCGTCGATCAGGCCGTACTCGGCGGCTTCGGCGGAGGTCATCCAATAATCGCGATCGGCATCTTTTTCAATGCGTTTCACGGTCTGCCCGGTGTGTTGCGACAGGATTTCATACAGCTCCTTTTTCGTGGCCATGATCTGCTTGGCGGTGATCTCGATGTCCGAGGCCTGCCCTTGCGCCCCGCCCAGCGGCTGGTGGATCATCACCCGCGAGTGCGGCAGAGCCGAACGCTTGCCTTTCTCGCCAGCGGCCAGCAGAACGGCACCCATCGAGGCGGCCATGCCGGTACAGATCGTCGCCACATCCGAGGAGATGAGCTGCATCGTGTCGTAAATGCCCAAGCCCGCGCTGACCGACCCACCCGGCGAATTGATGTAAATCTGAATGTCCCGATCGGGTTCGGTCGACTCCAAAAAGAGCAATTGCGCCTGAATGATGTTGGCCGCGTCGTCGTAGATGGGAACCCCGAGGAAGATGATACGATCCATCATCAGGCGGGAAAAGACATCCATTTGGGCCACGTTCAATTGGCGTTCTTCAATGATCGTCGGGCTGATGTATTCGTTGGCGATGGCCTGAAAATCATGCAGTTTCATGCTGTTGATCCCCAAGTGGCCGTGGGCGTATCTTTCAAATTCGTTTTTTGTCATTTTTTTCTCCTTTTTCGATTCAAATATACAATTTTTTTCCAATCATATAACGTAATATAGGGGGTACAAAGTATGTAATTGCAAGCAAAGTATATGCCTGTTTTACGATTTCCAACTCACATAGCCGAGGCGTTGCAGTTCGTCGGCGTTTTTGACGGCATAAACCCCTTTGTTGGCCAACAGGTAGACCCGGTCGCTGATCTCCAAAATGTGGCGATACATGTGGTCGGTGAGGATGATCCCCTTGTTCTCTTTCTCGCGCAGGATCAGCTCTTTGATGCGGCCGATGTGGAGCGGCATCACCAGCGAAAACGGCTCGTCTAACAGGGCAAAAGCCACCGGGGCGGCCAGGGCGAGGTAAATTTCGGCCAACCGGCGTTCTCCGCCCGACAGCTCCCCGAAGCGGTTTTTTCGACATTTTTCCATCTCCGGAAAATCGCGCAAAAACCCGGCCATATCCATGTCGTACTCTTCAAACGCTCGCTCAAGGCGCACCCCCGCCGGGACGTAATTGAATTGCGGGGCGTAGCGGATCAGCCCCTTTTGGCGGTAAGCGTGACGGGTGTAAACGTCGTCGATCTTGAGTGTGCGGTAGCGGCAGGGCAACACGCCGTAAATGATCTTCATCAGGCAAGTCTTCCCCGAGCCGTTGCGCCCCAACATCCCGACCACCTCGCCGGTCTGCACACCGAGGTAAGCCCCCTGAAGAACCTCCAACTCGCCGAAGGCCAGCTCCACACTGTCTATGGCCAACCGGTGGATCATGAGAGAAAAAGATTTGAAGTAAGCCACAGCACAAGGGCAAAAAGCGACAAGTCGACGACCGCCGCCGTGCCCCACAGGGCGGCTTTGGAGAGGTTCAGGTTGTAATAATAGTACAACTCGTGGGGGCGCAAAAAGCCGATAAAGAGCAAAAAGAGAAAGAGGGTCAGCACTTTAAAAAAGGCCAACAGGGGGATCGCCCGGAGATCGTCCAAATTAACCAACGTCCAAGCACAAGCCAAGGTCACCAACACACTGAACGGCGCGAGGGAGCGGTAAAAACGGAGGCTGATCCGGAATTTTTTCAATTTTTCAGGGGTTCGGTTGCTCTTTCTCGGCGGTTATCGGGCGTATTCTTTCAGGGTGACGATCAATTCGGGGAAGCGTTGCCACAGGTGTTCGGTTTGGAGCCAGAGGAGGCGGGCGTGTGCCTGCGGCGAGAGGCGATCGCTGTCGATTTCGGCCAAATACTCCTCGGTCACTTCGTGCTCGTCGGCGGTAAACTCCCGAAAAACAGCGGGAAAACGGTCTCTGAACTCGGTGACCCGCTCGGCGGGAAGCGAGTGCGAGAAATTCAATTCGGCCCACAGGGAGAGCAGTGCCTTTTCGGCGCTTTTGTCGTCCAAATCGGACAGAATTTCCTCGAATGAATCCAGCTCATCGAGCGCGACATAGCACCACGCCAGCGTTGGGGTGACACCGAGGTGATCCTCCTCGTCCAATTCGAGCAGGGTCTCGAACAAGGCGGCGGCCATCTCGAACTCGTAGAAGAGAAAGTGGTCAATGGCCGAGCCACGGAGCAACAAGAGCGGGAATTGGCTCTCCCGGTGCTCGAAATTCAACGGCGTGGGGTCGGCCTCTTCCTCCTCGGGCAGGATGTCCATCAGGCGTTGACACGCCTCAAAACGAACCTCGCACGCCTGCCGAAAATCGCCCGAAGCGGTGTAGAGCGTGGAGAGTGTCCACGCCACCTCGAACTGCCACGGATAAGTGCGCAGAGCTTCTTTAAGTTTCTTTTCAGCATCGGCTGGGGCGATATTTCCCGCCTCAATTCGGCGCAAAAGCGGCACAGCGACACCGTATCCCGCCCCGTGGACGATCTTAAAAAAGCCGTCGGCCTGCGGTTCAACGGAGGGAGGTGTCATGTTTTTTGTACGTTTTAATCAGCGAAATCATCACCACGGTCACAACCAACGTAATCACACCGCCCAAAACAACCCCCAGGCCGTAGGAAATATCGAGCATCTCCTTGCCGGTGAAGAGGTAGGTCGAGACGATCATCGTCATCAGGATGGCCGGAAAGAGAGCGATGTAAAAATTCGATTTTTTCGAGACCAAATAGATCGTCACCGCCCAAAGCGAAATGGCCGCTAACGTCTGGTTGGCCCAAGCGAAATAACGCCAAATCACGTCGAAATTCATCAACGTGATGCCAAACCCGATGACAAAGAGCGGAATGCTGATATAGAGGCGTTTACGCATGGATTTCTGTTCCAAATGCATAAAATCGGCCACAATGAGCCGGGCACTGCGGAAAGCCGTGTCGCCGCTGGTGATCGGTGCGAAGACCACGCCCAACAGCGCCAGCACCGCGCCGAACTTGCCCAAGGTCGAGTTGGCGATTTCGTTGACCACCCAAGCGGTGTTGTTGCCGTTTTCGACCAAATTGGCGTTCAGTCCCTCGACCCCGCCGAAAAAGGCCATTGCAATGGCCGCCCAAATCAGGGCAACGATGCTTTCGACGATCATGGCACCGAAAAAGACCGGTCGCCCCTGCGTTTCACAGGTCACACAACGCGCCATCAGCGGCGATTGGGTGGCGTGGAAGCCCGATACCGCCCCGCAAGCCACGGTAATGAAAAGCACCGGGAAGAGCGGGAAATTGGCCGAGTCGCTCTTCATGTTGCGGAGGGTTTCGCCCGTCAGCTCCGGAATGTGGTACGAGCCGAAAATCAGCACGGCGAGCATTGAGAGTGCCATAAAAAGGAGGCAGAAGCCGAACACGGGATAAATCCGCCCGATGATCTTGTCGATCGGCAAGAGCGTGGCCACGATGTAATAAACGAGGATCACCCCGATCCAAATCGAGGTGTCGATAGTGGTCAACCCCGAGAGCAACCCCGCCGGACCGACCATGAAAACTGCGCCCACCAAGACCATCAAAAAGACGGTAAACAGGCGCATAAACTGCTTAAAGTTCTTGCCAAGGTAAATGCCCACAATCTCCGGGAAACTCAGCCCTTTATGGGCGATCGACATCATGCCCGAGGCGTAGTCTTGCACAGCACCGATCAGGATACCGCCGAACGTAATCCACAGAAAGACCACCGGCCCGAAAGCCGCCCCGAGAATCGCCCCGAAGATAGGCCCGAGGCCCGCGATGTTGAGAAATTGGATCAGGAACGTTCGCCACATCGGCATGGGGATGTAATCGACCCCGTCGAAATGGGTTTTCGAGGGGACTTCCCTCCCCTTTTTCGCTCCGAACAGACGTTCCACATACTTCCCATAAGTAAAGTACGCGGCCACCAACAAGACCAGACAGATGAGAAAGGTTACCATGGTTATTCTTGTTTAACGCAGTATTTTGGCTTTTTATAAGCCCCCAAGAATCGTTGCAAAATCTTCCCAGAAGCGAGGATACGACTTCGACACCGCCTCCGGATCGTCGATCGTCACCGGAGCTTCGGCAGTCAACCCCGCCACGGCCGCCGCCATGGCAATCCGGTGGTCGTTGTGGCTCGACACCTCGCCGCCGCGAATCGTTCCGCCGTCGACAATCATCGTATTGTCCTGCGACAGGTCGACCGCGATGCCCAGCGTGCCGAAGACATCGGCCAGCGTTTTGGCCCGGTCGCTCTCCTTGTGGGTCAGGCGGTTAGTCCCCCGGAGCACGGTACGTCCGGCGCAATTGGCCGCCAAAGCCACCAGAGCCGGGAAAAGGTCGGGGCAATCCGTGGCATCGAACTCAAAGGCCTGCAACCGTTTTTTCTTTATATAATAGGTATCGCCGTCGGAGCTGACCAAAGCCCCTGCCCGTTCCAGTGCATAGACCAACGCTTGGTCGGCTTGCAGGGAGTTGGGATTGAGGTTTTGGATCGTGATCTCGCCGGCCACCGCTCCGGCCACCATCAGGCAGGAGGCTCCGCTCCAGTCGCCCTCGATGTTGTAAACCGTCGGGGTGTAGGTTTGGCCGCCGGGGATATAAAACTGTTCGTAATTTTCGTGCGACACCTCCACCCCGAAGGCCTTCAGCACCTCGATGGTCATGTCGATATAGGGTTTGCTTTTGAGGTCGTGCACCTGAATCACACTATCTTTCTCACCCAACGGCAGGGCCACCAACAGCCCGGTCAGGAGTTGCGACCCCTGCGAGCCGTCGACCCAAATCTCGCCGCCGTGAATAGGGCCTTGGATGCGCACCGGCAAAAATCCGCCGCTGGTTTCGACCTCTACCCCCAAGCGCATCAGCGGCCCTTCGATGGCCGCAAAGGGACGACGAAGGATCGACCCCTGCCCGGTGAGGGTGATCGGACGGGTACACAGGGCGGCGATCGGCGCAAACAGGCGAGCCGCCAAACCCGATTCGCCGATATTCAGCGTGTCGGAATGGGGATTCAGCCCCCCCTCGATCACATAATAACGGTCGTTGAAATAGATGCGCGCACCCAACCGGCGAGCCGTTTCGAGCGCGGCCACCGAGTCGCCACACAGGTCGAAATGGTGCAATTCCGAGGCTCCTTCGGCCAACAGCGCGGCCGCAATGGCCCGTTGAGCATAACTTTTCGAAGCGGGCGCGGTCAGCGTCCCATGAACAGAGGCAGAATGTATGATCTTTTGCATGGATGAATTTTATCGCGATAACTTAAAGTCTTGTCCTAAGTAAACCCGCCGAACCTCTTCGTCGTTGGCCAAATCTTCGGCTGTCCCCGATTTAAGGATGCGTCCTTCGAACAGCAGGTAGGTGCGGTCGGTAATGTCTAAGGTTTCGTGTACGTTGTGGTCGGTGATGATGACCCCGATGTTTTTGTCTTTCAGCGTGCGGACAATGTTCTGAATATCCTCCACGGCGATCGGGTCGACCCCGGCAAAGGGTTCGTCCAACAGAATAAAACTCGGGTTGATGGCCAGCGCGCGGGCGATCTCCGTGCGGCGGCGTTCGCCCCCCGAGAGCTGAATCCCGTAACTTTTGCGCACCTTGTGCAGGCGAAATTCGTCGATCAACTGCTCCAAGCGTTCCCGTTGTTGCTCGCGGGAGAGGTTGGTCAGCTGAAGAACCGCCTTGATGTTCTCTTCGACCGTGAGTTTCCGGAAAACAGAGGCCTCCTGCGCCAGGTAGCCGACCCCCTTTTGCGCCCGTTTGTAGACCGGTTCGCCCGTGATTTCAAGGGTTTCGCCGTTGTCGTTTTCCAAAAAAATGCGCCCACCGTTGGGCTTTATCAGCCCCACGATCATGTAGAACGAAGTGGTCTTCCCGGCACCGTTCGGGCCGAGCAGCCCCACGATCTCGCCTTGCCGAACCTCGATCGAAACGTGGTCGACCACCGTGCGGGTTTTATAGCGTTTAATTAAATCTTCTGTATATAGCCTCATATTCCGTCTATTCCGAAAAAACACTTCAAAGATAAGCGATATTTTTTGCCTAAAGTATAGTTTTTTCAAAAAAAGCTATTATCTTTAATTTTGAGATCACACCAGATAAAGAAAAATTCGATAAAAATCCCATGATGCAAACCGATCGGGCTTACCTGTTAGAACAGCTGAAAATCCACTTCGGATTTTCCCAGTTTAAAGGCAATCAGGAGGCCGTGATTAGAAACGTAATGTCGGGCAAGGATACCTTTGTGTTGATGCCCACGGGCGGCGGAAAATCGCTCTGTTACCAATTCCCGGCCCTGTTGATGGAGGGAACGGCCATTGTCATCTCGCCGCTGATCGCCCTGATGAAAAATCAGGTCGATGCCATGCGCGCCTTCAGTATGGAGGACGGCGTGGCTCACTTTTTAAACTCTTCGCTGAACAAGGCGGCTGTCAATAAGGTCAAGGAGGATGTCCTCTCGGGCAAGACCAAACTGCTCTATTTCGCTCCCGAGTCGCTGACCAAGGAGGACAACGTCGCGTTCCTGCAAAAAATAAAGGTGTCGTTTTACGCGATCGACGAGGCGCACTGTATCTCGGAATGGGGTCACGATTTCCGTCCGGAGTACCGGCGCATCCGCCCCATTATCAACGACATCGGCAAAGCTCCGCTGATTGCCCTGACCGCCACGGCCACCCCGAAGGTGCAGTTGGATATTCAGAAAAACTTGGGGATGGCCGATGCCGAGGTCTTTAAGTCGTCGTTCAACCGGCCGAACCTCTATTACGAAATCCGGTCGAAAAACAACGCCACCAAAGAGATCATCCGATATATCAAGCAGAACGAGGGCAAATCGGGCATCATCTACTGCCTGAGCCGCAAGAAAGTCGAAGAGTTGGCCGACCTGCTGAAAGTCAACGACATCAAGGCTCTGGCTTACCACGCCGGAATGGATGCGGCGACCCGCGCCAGCAATCAGGATCGTTTCATCCACGAGGATGTCGATGTGATTGTGGCCACGATTGCCTTTGGCATGGGAATCGACAAACCCGATGTGCGCTATGTGATCCACTATGACATCCCCAAAAGCCTCGAAGGATACTATCAGGAGACCGGGCGCGCCGGACGCGACGGCGGCGAGGGCCACTGCCTGACCTTTTATAGTTACAAGGACATCCAAAAGCTCGAAAAATTCATGCAGGGTAAGCCGATCGCCGAACAGGAGATCGGGAAACTGCTCCTGATGGAGACGGTGGCTTATGCCGAATCGTCGATCTGTCGGCGCAAATCGCTGTTGCACTACTTCGGCGAGGAGTACGCCCCGGACAACTGCGGCAGTTGCGACAACTGCACCCACCCCAAAGTGCAGTTCGAGGGCAAGGAGTATATGTCCCTGCTGTTGGAGACCTTAGAGGCGATCGGCGACAAATTCAAAACCGATTACCTCATCAGCATCCTCACGGGCAAGGTCAACGCCCTGAACAAGTCGTACAAACACAACAAAATCGAGCTGTTTGGCGCGGGAGCCGAAAAGGATGCCAAGTTTTGGAATGCGGTGCTTCGTCAGGCACTGATTTTGGGCTTTGTCGACAAAAACATCGAAAACTACGGCCTGTTGTTCATCAGCCCCAAAGGAGCCGAATACTTGGAACACCCCTACTCCATTCTGCTCACCCAGGATCACGAGTACGAGCAAGCCGACGAGGAGGACAGCGCGGCGATGCCAACGGGCAAGAGCGGTGTGGCCGACGAAGAGCTTTTCTCCATGCTGAAAGACCTGCGAAAAAAGGTAGCCAAGCGGAACAACCTGCCGCCCTTTGTCGTCTTCCAAGACCCGTCGCTGGAGGATATGTCGGTACAATATCCCGTCACGCTGGAGGAGATGCAAAACATCGCCGGGGTCGGTGCGGGCAAAGCCCGGAAATTCGGGAAAGATTTTGTCGACCTGATCCGCCGTTATGTCGAAGAGAAAGAGATCGTTCGCCCGCAGGACATGGTGGTCAAAAGCGTCATCAACAAGAGCACGAACAAGGTCTTTATCATCCAGAGCATCGACCGCAAAATGGATTTCGAGGACATCGCCGGAGCCAAAAACCAGACGATCGACGAGCTGTTGACCGAGATCGAAGCCATTGTTCACTCGGGCACGAAGCTCAACATCGACTACATGATTCAGGAGGTGATCGACGAGGACAAGGTCGAGGACATCTATGAATATTTCCGCGAAGAGGCCGAAACCGACTCGATCGACGAAGCGCAACGCGAGCTGGGTTCCGATTATACCGAGGAGGAAATTCGGATGGTGCGCATTAAATTTATGTCGGAACAGGGGAATTAATCTACAAACATGAAAGACTTCCGCAAAAACCCTTGGTCGTGGGTTCCCACGCTCTATTTTGCCGAGGGCATCCCTTATGTGGTGGTCATGTCGGCGGCGGTGGCCATGTTCAAGCTGTTGGGCATCTCCAACTCCGACATCGCCTTTTACACCAGCTGGCTCTACCTGCCGTGGGTCATCAAACCGCTCTGGAGTCCGTTAGTCGACCTCTTGAAACGCAAACGGTGGTGGATCGTCACCATGCAGTTGGTCATCGGCTGTTCGCTGGCCGCCATCGGCCTCTCCCTGCCGGGGCCGGACTTTTTTCGGTACAGCCTGATCTTCCTCTGGCTCATGGCCTTCAGCTCGGCCACCCACGACATCGCCGCCGACGGCTTCTACATGATCGCCCTCTCCCAGCGCGACCAATCCTTTTTTGTCGGCATCCGCAACACCTTTTACCGCCTCGCCTCGGTCACCGGTCAGGGGCTGATCGTTGTGCTGGCCGGATTCCTCGCGCGCAAATCGGTGTTGGACGACCCGCAACAGGCTTGGGCGGTCACCTTTGGTGCGCTGGCTATTGTCTTTTTGGCCATCGCCTTTTACCACAGCCGGATACTCCCCCGCCCCACGGCGGATGTAGCTGTCCGCGAGGGAGATAACCCATTCAAGGCCTTTTTCGACACCTTTGCCTCGTTTTTCCGCAAGCCGGGCATCGTCGCCGCGCTGGCCTTTATGCTCCTCTTCCGGCTGGCCGAAGCGCAGTTGGTCAAAATCGCCTCACCCTTTCTGCTCGACGCTCGCGCTGTCGGCGGCTTAGGGCTGTCGGCTGAAACCTATGGCGTACTTTACGGCACGATCGGCGTGATTGCGCTGACGATCGGGGGCATTTTGGGCGGCATCCTCATCTCGCGCAAAGGGCTGAAATATTGGCTCTGGCCCATGGTTATGGCCATCAACCTGCCCAATTTGGTCTATGTCTATCTGGCTTATGCTCAGCCCGAAAGCCTTTGGGTGATCGGCTCCTGCATCTCGATTGAGCAATTCGGTTACGGCTTCGGATACACCGCCTACACGCTCTACCTCATCCTCTTCAGCGAGGGTGCACACAAAACATCGCACTATGCGATCAGCACCGGATTTATGGCCCTCGGCATGATGATCCCCGGAATGTTCTCGGGCGATATTCAAGAGGCCGTCGGCTACACCCGCTTCTTCGCCTGGGTCGTCCTCTGCACCCTGCCCAGCTTCGCCGCCGCCGCCTTCCTCAAAATCCCCGCGACCTTCGGACGACGGTCACAGCCGTAAGTAATTACTATCTTTGGTTTGTAAATTTGTTAAATCATTCTGTCATGGAAAAAAGAAAAATGGAAGAATACCTCAGAGTGCTTGAGTCTTTTAAGAACGATGGTGAGGAAACCACCTTCATCGTAGCACAATCCTATTTTAAAA
Organism: Rikenellaceae bacterium; assembly: GCA_031262465.1. GTDB lineage: Bacteria > Bacteroidota > Bacteroidia > Bacteroidales > Rikenellaceae > JAJQAW01. The sequence goes on along the minus strand of JAISHQ010000094.1, from coordinate 32,442 downwards.
GAAATCCAGAACTGTACGAATTATTGACTGCCGATGAAAATGCCAATGCCTTAGACCAGTTTTTCTTAGATGATGCTAAATTCTTTAAAACAGATTTAAAAAGGGCTATTTCAAGATTAGAAAAACTAATCGATGCTACGAAGCAAGAAATTCTTACAGAAGAAACTGTCTCTGCCGAGTAATCACATTTAGTAATTTGTAACCATCATCTCCTCTTGCCTCCGGCGCGGCACTTTGGAAACGGGACTCGTTACCCCAACACGCTGATTCTCTTAAGCCGGTCGAGGTCGGGAACGCGGATGCGTTTGCCGACGAGTTCGACCACGCCTTCGGAGGCGAAGGCCGAGAGGGTGCGGATGGCGTTAGAGGTGGTCATGGAGGAGAGTTGCGCCAAGTCCTCGCGCGAGAGGGTGACGTCGATCGTTCCGTCCGGGGTCAGGTCGTAGGTTTCGATGAGGAAGATGAGCGAGTCGGCCAGCCGTCCCCGGATGTATTTCTGGGTCAGGGTCATGGTCCGCAGGTTCGACAGCCCCAATTCGCTGGCAATCAGCTTGAGGATGTGGAGCGATAGGTCGGCATTTTCGCGCATGATCTCGAAGAGCATATCGCGGTCGATGATGGCTATCACGCTGTTGTCGAGCGTGATAGCTGTCGATCGGTAATTCTCCTGAGCAAAGAGTGCCCGGTAGCCCAAAATCCCTTTGGGGCGCACCATGCGCACGATCTGCCCCCGACCATTGATGCCGATTTTCACCACTTTAGCATTTCCCTCCAACAGGCAGATAAAGCCCGGAGGCACCTCTCCCTCTTGATAGATAAAACTCCCTTTGGGCACCAGCCGGATCACGGTGTGCTTGCGGATTCGGTCGCGGCAACTGTCCGATATTTCGGGAAAGAGGGCAAAGAGCCGCTCGGTATATTCTGTCTCGTCAATTTTGGGTTTGGACACCATTATCTCCCTCCCCTATTCGTTCACAATTTGCTGAAACAGCGGGCGGAAGCTGACCGCCTCGCCGATGATCCGGGGAAGATCGGCGATGGGCACCCGCTCTTGGGTCATCGTGTCGCGGTGGCGGATGGTCACGCTATTGTCCTCTGCCGATTGGTGGTCGACGGTGATGCAGAACGGTGTTCCGATCGCATCCTGCCGACGATAGCGTTTGCCGATGCTGTCTTTTTCATCGTATTGGCAGACGTAGTCGAGTTTCAGCGTGTCCATGATCCGGCGCGCCACTTCGGGCAGTCCGTCTTTTTTGACCAGCGGCAGGATCGCCGCCTTGACCGGAGCCAGGGCCGGTGGGAATTTCATCACGGTGCGTTCGTCGGCCGAACCGTCCTCTTTGGTCAATTTTTCTTCGGTGTAGGCCGCCGAGAAGACCTGAAGGAACATCCGGTCGACCCCGATCGAGGTCTCCACCACGTAAGGCACATAGCTTTCGCCGCTTTCCGGGTCGAAATAGCGCAATTTCCGCCCTGAGAATTTCTCGTGGTTGCCCAAATCGAAGTCGGTGCGCGAGTGAATCCCCTCGACCTCTTTGAAGCCAAACGGGAATTGATATTCTACGTCGGTCGCCGCATTGGCATAGTGAGCCAGCTTGTCATGGTCGTGGAAACGGTAATGTTGTTCGCCGAAACCGAGCGCCTTGTGCCAATTCATGCGGAAATTTTTCCAATAGCCGAACCATTTCATCTCCTCGCCGGGACGCACAAAGAACTGCATCTCCATCTGTTCAAATTCGCGCATCCGGAAGATGAACTGCCTGGCCACGATCTCGTTGCGGAAGGCTTTGCCGATCTGCGCGATGCCGAACGGAATTTTCATCCGACCGGTCTTCTGCACATTGAGGAAGTTGACAAAAATTCCCTGCGCCGTCTCCGGGCGGAGGTAAATGGTATTGGCTCCCTCGGCCACCGAGCCGATTTTGGTCTCGAACATCAGGTTGAATTGGCGCACGTCCGTCCAATTGCGGGTACCGGAAACGGGGTCGACGATCTCGGCATCGAGGATGATCTGTTTCAGCTCTTCGAGGTCGTTGTCGGTCAGTGCCTTGACCATCCGCGAGTGAATCTCGTCGCGTTTGGCTACCACCTCCTTCACCCGGGGGTTGGTTTCGAGGAACATCGCCCGGTCGAACGTCTCGCCGAAACGATTGGCGGCCTTCGTGACCTCTTTTTCGATCTTCTCGTCCTGTTTGGCCAGAAACTCCTCGATCAGCACATCGGCGCGGTAACGCTTTTTCGAGTCGCGGTTGTCGATCAACGGGTCGTTGAACGCGCCGACATGGCCCGAAGCCTCCCACGTGCGAGGGTGCATGAAGATGGCCGCGTCGATGCCCACGATGTTTTCGTGGAGTTTGACCATCGCGCTCCACCAATAGTTTTTGATGTTGTTTTTCAGCTCCACCCCCATTTGGCCGTAGTCGTAAACGGCGCTCAGGCCGTCGTAGATTTCGCTCGAAGGGAAAATGAAACCATATTCTTTGCTGTGTGCGATCAGCTTCTTAAAGAGTTCTTCCTGTGTCATGGGTTCGGGATCGAAATAAATAACGTGTGTTTTACAACACGCAAAGATAGAAAATTATTCTAAGAACAGTTTGCCGAAACCAATTTCCTACTTTTTGTACGCATTTTTTTATAAATACAGGAAATTTGTATTTATTTTAATTTTTTATGTTTATATTGCGATTTCATTATATATCTAATCTAATTATTCACTTAAAAACTTTTAGCCATGAATTCATTGATGAAAATCTCCTTTATTTGCTCTTGTTTCTATTGTATTGGATGTAGTGATTCTAAGGAATTCGATTCTCTAAAAATCCAAAACGAGTCGTTTTCTTCCCTTACCGACGACACCAAACATACCGTTGAAACCACGAATTACTATTGGTACAGAGACACTAAAATTCCCCTCAGAAAAGATACGAGTAAACAGTATATCGTATACCAGAACGAGGGTTCGAATACAATGTCCTTTCTCTCAAAAAGCGGCATCGAACGTGCATCCATCACAGCAAACGATGAATTGAAACTTGCAGGGATCGTTTTTCCTGAAAATACAAGCGAAGTCGCCGCACCTGTATGTTGGGCAATTGTCAAGAGCGGATTAAATGTAGCCAATTACAGGAATATACCCGGAATTATCTATCAATCTGACTTTTATACGGATTCATCGGGAGAAAGTATTGGCATTTCACATCTCTTTCGTGTGAAATTAAAAACAGATTCAGATAAGGACAAACTGTACGAAATGGCCGATAAATACAAAGTCGAAGTTTTGGGGTATAACGAATTTCTAACCACTTGGTATACTTTGTCCTGTGATATTCACTCGGAAGACGACGCGCTACAAATGGCCAACCTATTTTACGAAAGCGGCCTTTTCGAAGCCTCAGAACCAGACATCATGACAGGATTTAAGTTTTACTCCAATCCCAATGATACTTATTTCAGCCAACAGTGGAACCTTTCCGGAACAAATTCAATCAATTGGTTGCCAGCACACCAAATCACACAAGGCGATAACGTTACGGTCGCAGTAATTGACTCGGGAATCGATCAATTACATCCCGATTTGGCTAACGTTATCCCTACGTATGATACCTTCGCCGGTTCTTGGTTTGTGGCACCAATCTATGGTCCACACGGCACAGCTTGCGCAGGCATTATCGGAGCGACGGTCAACAACAACATAGGTATCGCCGGCATTGCTCCCGACGTGGACATTTTGAGTATTAGTGTCTCAATGGATAGTCCAAATGTAGCACAAAATTTTGCAACGGGTTTATCGATTGCCGCATCGAGTGCAGATGTAATCAGCAATTCATGGGGTGGGCCGCCAGCATCCATTATTGACGATGCTATTTATTTAGCACTTTGGACGGGACGCGGTGGCAACGGATCTGTGGTTGTATTTGCATCGGGCAATAATAATTCCAGTTTAGTTTCATTTCCCGCAAATTCGCACGATGGTGTTATCGCCGTAGGAGCGACCAATCAAAATGACACAAGATGGAATGGTTCGAATTTCGGTACGGCTTTGGACATTATGGCTCCAGGAGTAAATATTCGAACAACCGATCTTTCTTTTTATCATCCTGAAGAATACTCTTCTACACAATATACTTTTAATTTTACTGGAACTTCGGCCGCTTGCCCACACGTGGCGGCTGTTGCAGCATTGATGCTTTCGGTCAACAACGACTTGACCTATCAAGATGTGTCGGAAATCCTTGAACAAACCGCTCAAAAAAAGGGAGGATACAGCTACACCACGACATCCGGTCGACCCAACGGCACTTGGAACATACAGATGGGCTACGGTGTAGTCAATGCCTATGCCGCCGTATCAGAAGCCCAAAATAGATTATAAACCATGAAAAAACTCCTGTTCCTCCTCGTCGCCACCTGTTACCTGTTTTCGGGATGCAAGAAAGATACTCTGCCTGACGATTTTGTCTATCGGGAATACCCGTCACTATCCCCTTCTGATCTGAATCTCCGGGACGACCAAAAAAACACATTGATCGTCATCAACGACCAACGGGCTTTTGAAGCGATATTTACCTATCCGGAACGCCTGATGCCGGTCGATTTTGACAAATACACGCTGTTGTTGGTCGCCGGCACCGAGAATACTCCATTCAAAACGATTTACAGCGAGGTTATCCGGGAAGACAACGGCCAGTATCGGGTCAAATTATCTATCTTGTTCGGTGGTAATTATTGGACAGTGGTCACCCCCTATCAACGGGCTTTTGTGATCCCGAAAACAAGGGCGGAAGATGTATCGTTGGAAATAGATCGTTACCAACAAATTTAAGGAAAGAAAAAGTTTGCTGAAACCAATTTTTTACTACCTTTGCACTCGCATTTGTTAAACAAAACTTAATTCATTCATTATGAACCATTACGAAACCGTTTTCATTGCCACACCGGTTCTCTCCGACCAACAGGTGAAGGAACTCGCTGGCAAATTCCGCGGTGTTATCACCGAAAACGGAGGCCAAATCGACTACGAGGAGGATTGGGGGCTGAAAAAACTCGCCTACCCGATCGAAAAGAAATCGACCGGCTTCTACTACCTGATCCAATTCCAGGGCGAGGGCGATCTGGTCGAAAAACTCGAAACCCAGTACCGGCGCGACGAAAAAGTGATCCGCTTCCTCACGTTCCGCATGGACAAATACGCGGTCGAATACGCCGAAAAACGCAGAAACAAGTACAACGCTAAACAGGAGGAACAACAATAATGGCTACACAATCCGAAATCAGATACCTGAACCCTGTTTCAGTCGACGTGAAAAAGAAAAAGTATTGCCGTTTCAAAAAGAGCGGAATCAAATACATCGACTACAAAGACGCGGAATTTCTCAAAAAATTCCTGAACGAGCAGGGCAAAATCCTTCCCCGCCGCCTGACCGGTACCTCGCAGAAATACCAGAAAAAAGTGGCCACCGCCGTCAAACGCGCCCGCCACTTGGCTATCCTGCCCTTCGTAACCGATATGTTCAAATAATAAAGGGAGACAGAAGCTATGGAAATCATACTGAAACAAGACGTTGAAAACTTAGGTTACGCCAACGACATCGTCAGCGTAAAACCGGGATACGCCAACAACTTCCTGATCCCCAGCGGGCTGGCTACTGCCGCCACGGAATCGGCTCGGAAAGTGCTGGCCGAAAACCTGCGCCAACGCGCACACAAAGACGCCAAGATCAAGGCCGATGCCGAAGCCAAAGCCAAGACCCTGCAACAGGTTAAACTGAAATTCGAGATGAAGACCACCGACGGGGTCAAAATCTACGGTTCGGTTACTCCGGCTATGATTGCCGAAGCCATTGTAGCTCAAGGTTTTGAAGTTGACAAAAAACAGGTGAGCGTCGAAACCATCAAAACGGTGGGTTCGTTCGTGGCCTCGATCCGTGTCCACAAAGAAGTGGCCGCCGAGATTCCGGTCGAAGTGGTTGCCCTCTCCGCAGCGAAGGAACAAGCTCCCGCCGCCGAAGAGCAAGCCGCCCCGGCAGAAACTCCCGCCGAATAATTCGCACGGGTTTCGATACAGAAAAGCCTGTCCCTCAAGGACAGGCTTTTTTCGTTTACAGACGGGATACGAAAGACGAGGAACCTACCACCCCGCCCTTACGGGCACCCCTCCTTCCCGAAGGAGGGGACTTTATAGGATGGGGAAAGCCTGAAATCATACAAAAAATCTCCTCCTTCCCCGAACTATCTCACCGACCGAAGCAGGCAAGTCGCCCGCAGGGCGGTGCCGAAAAGCGGAGGGCGGTAACGAGGAGTACCCGAGCCGACAGGCGAGGGGGAGGTGGTAGGTAAAAAAAGACGAGAGGCAGAGTGGATTTTAAGGGGATAACAGGAGAGCGGAATGGGGTTTTCAGGGCGAAAACATTCACTCCGCAGGAGGTGAATGCCACTTGTTCGGGACACCCCTGCTCAAACTTGTTTGAAAGCAAAGGGGTGTCCTGAATAAGTGGAAGTTCCCGCAGGGGAATTTTCGGCCTGCAAAGACGGCGCCCAAAAGTTTTTGATGCAACTTTTTACAAAAAGTTGCGATTTTGGCGACTTTTCTAAAAAGTCGCAGTCAGAGGCGGGCGAAATAATTATTCCTCCACCGGCAGGGTGGAAAAGTCTATGGAGTGGATCGTGTCGCCCGGGATGAGGGCGGTTTGAGCGATGGCCTGCAGCTGGCGGACGTAATTGCGTTTGTCGTATTTGGGCGAGAAAACATAGGTGTCGATGGTGATAACCTCGCGCGTGGTGGCGTTGGCGGTGCTGTACGAGGTAAAGGGGCCGCCCATAAAGCCGCCTTTCACGTCCCAAAACCCTTGGGACATGAACCAAATCCGGTTGTTGATCGTCACTTGCGCCAACTGCGGAATCATCACGTCGCTCGTGGTCATGTAGGTGCCCTCGTTGGGGCCGGGAATGAGCGAGACAAATTCGTTGCGCCGTTTCAGCAGGTAGGGTTCGGTGAATGTCCGGCGGTTGGTCAGCGGGTATTTGTAGATCACGATCCCCTGACTGATGAGCGGGGCCTCGTAACGAATCCACATAAAATCAGGGTGTTCCGCCGCGACTTTATACCCTTTCGGGATATTGATTCGCAGGCCGAATTGGTCAAAAACCCGATCGGTGATCTCTTTATCGTTGAACCGCTGGGCGCGGTAGATGAAGCGATCCAATTCGGCGATGTCAAAAACTTGGCGCAACGCCTCCCGGTGCTCATCGGCATAAGCCATTGCCGCACTGTCGGTTGGCCCTGTCAGGTAGACAACGATCTGCGGATTGGCCCATTTGTCGTACTCGGCGCACATCTCGGGTTTTGTATAGGCGGAGCCGGTTCGGTAAAACAACACGTTGCGGTTCATCCTCAACAGGTTGATAAACTGCTCTTCGTTGGTCTGAAACGTCGCGTAGAAAGGCTCATATTGGTTGACCATCGGAAAAGGCTCCCAAAGGATCGACCGCAAGGTGTCGCCCACGGCCCCCTCCCATTTGTCGTCGGGCATCACCACAAAAAGCTCGTAAGGTTTTCCGGTAGAGGTTCTTAGAGGGTTCGACCGCTCTCCGCAGGAGGTAAAACCAACGGCCCCCGCCAGCAAGGCAAACAAAAGAATCTTTTTCATGCGACTTTCATTCAGATGAAATACAAAGGTATCTATTTTTTTCGTTAAATGCACGGCCGTGGCGCGGGATTTGTGGCTTCGACAGAAATAAAAAGATAGAGACGACATGGATAATTTTAAAACAATGATCGACGGCGATCGACCGGTTTTGGTCGATTTTTTTGCCACGTGGTGCGGCCCGTGCAAGGTGATGCACCCCATTTTGGAAGAGCTGAAAAAAGAGATGGGCGACGGGGTACGCATCCTGAAGGTCGACATCGACTCCCCTAAAAATCAGCAACTTGTTCAGCTGTACAATGTTCAATCCGTCCCCACGATGTTCCTTTTCAAAAAGGGGCAAATTCGTTGGAAACAGGTCGGAGCCATTGGGTTAGAGCCTATTCGAGAGATCGTCAAACGCAATATGTAAAAAAGAGAGAGGCTATGCGCGCGCAACCTCTCTCTTTCTTTTACCATTCTGACTAACAGGACTTTCTGCCCTCGATGCCGTCTTTGAGCTGAAGCAAGGTGAATGACTTGAGGCTCGTCACCCCCATGTTGGCATCGTACAACACCGACAGATCGCCCACGGCCACGCTTCTGATCCCGGCGGCTTTGGCCGCCTGAAGGCCTTCGGGCGTGGATTCAATAGCAACGCAATCTTCGACCGCAACCCCCAAGTGGTTGGCCGCCTTCAACAGAGCCTCCGGATCGGGCCGACCGGCCACCTCCTTCGGGTCAACAATGTAATCAAATAAGCCGTACAACCCAATACTGCTCAGTACTTTATCTGGGTGGCAACGGGTCGATGTCGAAGCCAGCCGGATGCCATTGCGGTGCAACTCCTTGACAAAATCCAACGCTCCGGGCAGGATCATGTCGGGCATCTGCGCGCCGTCGTATTCGAAGAACGCTTTGGTGTTTTCGTACACTCGATCGCGAACCTCGCCCGGTGTCAGCCCGGTAATTGCACCCGTATCACTCAGTGCGTCAAGCGATTCGTCCCGCGAGGCAGGCATCGCCTGCTCCGGGGCATTCTTACTGCATTTCGCGTCCGAAACCACCGTCCCGAACAAATCAAACAAACAAGCCTTTATCATAACTTTGGTTTTTAAATTCACTTGCCATAATCTTTCAAATTCCGAACCAAATTGCACGAATCGCCTCTTTTTTTGTTAAAAAATTCATTATCTTTGCGATGATGGTCAAACGGTTTACCTTTTCGTTGTTGGTTGCTCTTGCTGCTGTTTCGGTGGTGATCGGGAGCGTTGTGCCGCACCACCATCATCACGGGCGGGAGGCTCAGGTCTGCTTCGCCAACGATCAAACCGACGACCAAGCGGACGCTTCACCGGGGTGTTGCGACGGGGTTCACCACGCCGCCGACGGCAGTTGTTGCGGGGTAAAAACCAATTTGGTCGCACCGTTTGACGATTCGCGGCGCGACGAGATTGCCTGCGACTGTGACGGCGATCACCTCTTCCACGGCGGCCACTTCGGCTTGTTGTTGGCCCTGTCGGCCGAAAACCGGTGGGCGGAGAGCCTGCCTGCCAAAGGGGCGCGATTCGACTATCCCTCCTACTCGCCCCGGTTCCATTCCCTGCTGATTGCGAGCCATTTCGGCTTACGCGCCCCTCCCTGCGCTTAGGGAACTTCTACAAGCTCCCTTCATCAAATGCCGTCCATCATGGGCGGTTCAATTTATCCATTTGATTAAGCGCAAAATTCATGAAAATCAAGCTATTATTACTTTGTCTGCTCTATGCAGGCTTTGTTTCGTGCGGGGGCAATCGCTCGCAAGAAAACCGTTCGGAACAGGACATTGCCGATCACGGCGAAGAGGTTCACGACCTCTCCCACGAGGGGCATGACCACGCCTCTGAAGATCACGATCACAGTCACGAGGGCCTGATCGAACTCTCCCCCGAGGCGATGGCGGCGGCGGGGATCACGACCGCCCCGGCGACCACGAGGCCTTTCTCGAAGGCGATCCCCGCGATCGGCGAAATCGTGCCCATGCAGGGCGACCGGGTGACGGTGACGGCCAAAAGCGAGGGGTTCGTACTCTTCGGTGCCAAACGGATGCTTCCCGGCACACCGGTCGGCCTCGACGAAAAGGTGATGGCGCTCTCCTCCGAGGGGATCACCCGCGACAATTACCGGGAGGCCGTCATGCAAGCCGAAATCGCTTATAATCAAGCCCAATCCCTTTACCAGCGCAACCAAAAGCTCTACGACGAACGGCTGATCCCGATCACCGACCTGCAAGAGAGCGAGGCGGCCTTCCGCACAGCCGAACTGAGGTACGAGAACCTGCGCGCCGGAATGGAGGAGGACGGCCTCCGCGTTGCCTCGCCGGTGGCCGGAACGATCACCGAAATGCTGGTCTCCGAAGGGCAGTTTGTGGCGATCGGCGAGCCGCTGTTTACCGTGTCGAAAAACCGGGAGGTGCTCCTGCGGGCGGAAGTTTCGCCGGAGTATCGGGCTGACCTGTCGCAAGTTGTCTCGGCCAATTTCCGCACCTCGGCCTCCGAGCCGTTCCGCTCGGTGGTGGATTTGGGCGGTCGGCTGATCTCGGTCGGGCAGAGCGTGGAGAGCGGCTCGCGGCTGATTCCGATTTATTTTTCCCTCCCGTACAGTGCCGATTATCCGGCCGGGGTTTATGCCGAAATCTATATTTTGAGCGGCTCGCGCGAAAGCCTTGTTCTGCCCAAAGAGGCCATTGTGGAGGATTTTGGCCACTATTTCGTCTACCTCTTCGACCAACACGGCTATCGGCGGCAGGATGTAAGCCTCGGCGGCAGTGACGGCCTATTCACCGAAATCCGTTCGGGCATCCGCCCCGGCGACCGGGTGGTTGTCACCGGAGCAACCCGCCTGAAATTGGTGGAGCGGTTGGGAGAGTTGGGGGCGGAGGCGGCACATGCCGGACACTCACACTAAATGGAGCTTCTTACAGCCCAAAATACTGCGTTACACTCCCTCGCCAAAATGCTCATGTACCTTTAGTACACTGCGCTTTTGCCTCGGTCGCAAGCCTTGTCTTTTGAACTGTAAGAAACTCCATTGTTTAAAAAAGATGTGTTATGTTAAGCAAAATAGTCCATTATTCTCTGCGCAATATGCCGGTGGTCATCACCCTGACGGTGGTGTTAGTCATTGCGGGCTGGTTCGTGGGGCGCGAGTTGGAAATCGACGTATTTCCCGACCTGACCGCGCCGACCGTGGTGGTGATGACCGAGGCCAACGGCATGGCCCCCGAAGAGGTCGAACGGAGCATCACCTTCCCCATCGAGACGGTGGTCAACGGGGCCGCCGGTGTACGCCGCGTGCGCTCCTCGTCGCAGGTCGGCCTGTCGACCGTCTGGGTCGAATTTGATTGGGGGGTCGATCAGCTCAAGGCGCGGCAGATCGTCTCCGAAAAGCTCATGAGCGTCACCGAGCAGATGCCCCAAGGGGTCGAGATGCCGGTGCTCGCTCCTCAATCCTCGCTCTTGGGCGAGATTTACACCTTTGGCCTGACAGCCGACAGCCTGACCGATGCCCGAGCCTTGCGCACGTTGGTCGCTTGGACAATCCGGCCCCAACTCCTCTCGCTGGGCGGTGTGGCACAGGTTACCTACCTCGGCGGCGAGGAGAAGGAGTATCAGATCATGCCCCGTCCCGACCGGATGAACTATTACGGCGTGACGCTCACCGAGGTGATCGACGCGGTGGAGGGCGCCAACGTAAACGCCTCGGGCGGTGTGCTCAACGAGTTCGGCAACGAATATGTGGTGCGCGGCATGGGACGGGCGCAGACGCTCAGCGAGATCGGCGCGCTGTTGGTCTCGCGCACCGCCGACCGTTCGGTGAGCCTGTCGCAGGTGGCCGATTTGCAAGTGGGTTCCGCTCCGAAGATCGGCGACGGGGCCTATCGGGGCACTCCGGCGGTTATTGTCACGATCACCAAACAGCCGGGAATCAACACGCTGGAGCTCACCCGCCGCATCGAAGCCTCGCTGGCACAGATCGCCCCCACCCTGCCCCCGGATGTTCAGATTCATACAGATATTTTCAATCAGGGCGAATTTATCGAACGGGCGGTCGGCAATGTGGGCAATGCCCTATTGGAAGGCTCTGTCTTTGTGGTGATTATCCTCTTTTTCTTCCTGTGGAATTTCCGCACGACGATCATCTCGCTGACGGCCATTCCCGTCTCTCTGCTCATGACGATCATCCTGCTGAAGCTGTTGGGCGGTTCGATCAACACGATGACCCTCGGCGGCATGGCGATTGCCATCGGGTCGCTGGTCGACGATGCCATTATCGACGTTGAAAATGTCTATAAACGCCTAAAAGAGAACGCCGCCCGACCCAAATCCGAGCGCAGGCCGATTTTCAACGTGGTTTTCGATGCCTCAATCGAGATTCGTGCCTCGATCCTGAACGCGACCCTGATCGTGATCGTGGCCTTTATGCCCCTCTTTTTCCTGAGCGGCATGGAGGGACGAATGCTCAAACCGCTGGGCATCGCCTACATCGTGGCCTTGTTCTCCTCGCTCATCGTGGCCATGACCCTGACCCCTGTGATGTGTCGCCTGTTGTTGACCTCGCCCAAACAACTGGCCGGGGATTCCGGGCACAAAGGGCTGTCGGTCTGGCTGAAACCCTATTACCAGCGCAGTTTGGAGTGGGTGTTGCGCCACCAAAAGAAGACATTGGCCGTGACCGGCGGGGCTTTTCTGCTCTCGATCCTGCTCTTTACCACCTTCGGGAGCGGGTTTTTGCCGCCGTTTAACGAGGGGCAAATCACGGTGATGGCGATGGCCACGCCCGGCATTTCGCTCGAAGAGTCGAACCGGATCGGCCAACAGGTCGAAGAGGCCCTGCTCACTGTGCCGGAAATCGCCGTGACCTCCCGCCGCACCGGGCGCGCCGAGTTGGCCGAACATTCGCTCGGCACACAGGTTTCGGAGATCGACGTGCCGTACACCCTCGACAAACGCTCGAAAGAGGAGATGATCGCCGAGGTGCGACAAAAAATGGCCGAAATTCCCGGCATCGTGACCGAGATCAGCCAGCCCGTGAGCCACCGGATCGACGCCATGCTCTCAGGCACGGGTGCCAACATCGCCATCAAAATTTTCGGCGACGACCTGCCGACGCTCTATGCCATCGGCCAGCAAATCAAGGCCGAAGTCTCGGAGAGCGTCGCGGGGATCGGCGACCTGAATGTCGAGCAACAGATCGAAACCCCGCAGTTGCAGATCGTCCCCAACCGCCCGATGATGGCGCAGTATGGGGTGACCCTGCCGGGGTTCAACCGGGCGATCCGTTACGGTCTGGCCGGGCAACCGGTGGGCGAAATCTTCGACGGCGGGGCGCAATTCGACCTGATCATGCGACTGGCCGACCGAGATCGGGGGTCGATGCAAGGGATTCGCGACCTCTATGTCGATGGGTTCGACGGACAACCCGTGCCGTTGAGCCGGTTGGCCGAAGTGGTCTCCACCGCCGGGCCTAACAGCGTCTCACGCGAGAACGCCCGGCGCAAATTGGTCGTCTCTGTCAACGTGGCCGGGCGCGACGTGGGCAGTGTGGTCGACGATATTGCCCGTACCGTCGATGAGCACATCGCCCTGCCCGAGGGGTACCGCATCGAGTACGGCGGCTCGTTCGAGAGCGAAAAGAGTGCCTCGCGAACGCTGATGACCACCTCCCTGTTGGCTATTTTGGTGATCTTTCTGTTGCTCTATCAGGAGTTTAAACAGGTACGGCTGGCCGTTTTGGTCATGCTGAGTTTGCCCTTTGCGCTGATCGGGGGCATTGTCGCCGTGTGGGCTTCGTCCGGAGTGATGAGCATCCCGTCGATCATCGGGTTTATCACCCTGTTGGGCATCGCCACCCGCAACGGCATCCTGCTTGTCTCCCGTTATCAACGGCTGATCGGGCAAGGCCGACCGATCGACGAGGCCGTGCGCCACGGCTCGGCCGACCGCTTAGCTCCGATCCTGATGACGGCGCTCACCTCTTCCCTCGCCCTGTTGCCCATGGCGCTGCAAAGTACTAAGGCCGGTAACGAGATTCAAAGCCCGATGGCCATCGTTATTTTGGGTGGCTTGCTGAGTTCCACGCTGTTGACCGTCTATGTGATTCCGGTGATATACCTGCGCATGAAATCTTCTGAAGCAAAAAAATGCAAACAAGATGAATAGAAAAATATTCTTCCTACTCCTTGTCCTATGGGGGTCAACCACCGCCGGGCAACTCGGGGCACAGACCACGCTCGAAGGGTTTCTGCAACGGGTGGCCAAGGAGAGCGTCTATGTGGAGGCCCGGCGCGCCGAGGCCGATGCCCGCGTGGCCGAAACTCGCGCCAACAACCACCCGGAGAACCCCGAGATCGAATACGGCTATATGCCGGGCATAGAACAAACCGAGGCCATACGCCGCTCGTACAGCGCGATCCAGTCGTTCGACTGGCCGGGAGCTTACACCGCCCGGAGGCAGGTCAACCGCCTTGAACGGGAGCAGGCCGAGGTCGATTTCCGGCAGGAGCGGCAGGCGGTGTTGCTCCGCGCCAAACAGCTCTGTTACGAGCTGATTTACGCCCGAAAACGCCAAAACCTGTTGGACGAACAGCAGGCCCGTGCCGAAAGCGTATTGGAGCTGACCCTGAGCCGGTTGGCTTTGGGCGAAGCGACTGCCCTCGACCAGACCAACGCCCGAATCGGCCTTGCGCGCATCCGTCAGGAGCAAGCGGACGGCCTGCGGACGATGGAAAACCTAAAACAGCAACTCACTCTGTTGGCGGGCTTCAGCGATTTCGACCCCTCGGGGTTCGACTATGCGGAGAACCCCCTCGAAGACCTGAACGCATTGATCGACCAAGCTACGCAGGCCGACCCGGCGCGACAGAGCGCGGAGTTGGCCAGCCGCAAGAGCGAGCGGGAGATTGCTCTGGCCCGGAGCGCGACCCTGCCCTCGTTCAGTATCGGGGTGGCCGGAGAACGCATCTCCCCGACCGACAGTTTTTTGGGGATCAGTGCCGGGGTGTCGATCCCGCTCTGGGGCGGTTCCGGCAAGGTCAAGGCCGCCCGCAGTCAACAGTTGGCCGCGCAATACCGCCAGCGCACCGTGCAGACCGACACCGAGGCAACCCTCCGTGAACAGGCCGGAACCGTCCGGCGGCTCAACGAAAGCCTCGCGCTGTTCGACAACCTGAACGAGGTTCGACAGGGCAAACAACTGCTAACCACCAGCCTGGAGCAACGGCAAATTTCGGTGTTGGAGTACTATGCCAACCTCGATTTTTACACCGAAATGGAGTTGGAATACCTTCAGTTAGAGTGGCAACTGTACCGCGCACTGGCCGATTTGACCCGATTCAGGCTGTAAAATTTGAATAAAAAGCGGGGGTAACAGCTGTTTATCCCCGCTTTTTTATTAAATTTGTACCTCATAAAAACAAGAAGTAAATGAAAACAGCTGAAATACATACCGAAAAGGGGGTCATGAAGGTCGAGTTCTTTGAGCAGGACGCTCCGGGGACGGTGGCCAACTTCGTCAAATTGGCTCAATCGGGCTTTTACGACGGACTGACCTTTCACCGCGTCATTCCCGAATTTGTGATTCAGGGCGGATGCCCGAGGGGCAACGGCACCGGCGGGCCGGGTTACGCTATTAAATGTGAAACTTCGGGCGGCAACCAATACCACGACCGGGGGGTGCTCTCGATGGCTCACGCGGGCAAGGATACGGGTGACTCTCAGTTCTTTATCTGCCACAACCGGCGCAACACCCAGCACTTGGACGGGGTGCATACCGTCTTCGGCAAGGTGGTCGAGGGTCTCGATGTGATCGACGACATTCGGCCCGGCGATGTGATCGAAAAAATTGTAATCAACGAAGCATAAATACACCATGGAAATCGAAGGAACCATTCACCGGGTGTTGCCGGTGGTCAAAGGCCAGAGCGCGCGGGGCGAATGGCAGAAACAGGAAGTTGTGCTCGAACAGCCGGGCGATTACAACCGCAAGGTGTGCCTCAGCTTTTGGGGCGACCGGGTGATGGATGCGGCCAAACTGCGCGAGGGCGACAAGGTAACTGCCTCGGTCAACCTTGAATCGCGCGAATACAACGGGCGGTGGTTTACCGAAGTGCGCGTGTGGCGCATCCAGCAACAACAACCCCCGGTGCCCGCCGATGCCGGGGTGCCGCCGGTCGATCTTCCGCCGGTGGGAATGGGCAGTTTCGAGTCGTCGAGCGCGGATGAAACGGACGACCTGCCATTTTAGAGCTTGTTTGGAATTTCCCACTCTCGCTCTTTTTTGCTCTTTTTGTCCCATTTTCCCTCGAAAACTCGTTACGTAGAACCACTATGCGCCTTGTTTTCGAGGAAAAATGAGCCTAAAAATAGCTAAAAAATAGCTTCGGTAGAAAAATCCAAACAAACTCTTAAGGACAAAACTTCGGTCGGAGATATTTGTTAATCTGATTTTATTTTTTTATCTTTGTACAACAAGCAAAGAGTTCCGGTTCTCACGAACCGGGATTCTTTCTTGTTTTTTAGCGGGTAAGCCGTTTAACAAGGAAACTTTTCTATTATGTCACAGGTAGTTTATATGACAGAGAGCGGGTTGGAGAAGCTCAAGAGCGAGTTGGAACACCTGCGCGCCGTGGAACGCCCGGCTATCTCGGCACAGATTGCCGAAGCTCGCGACAAGGGCGACCTGTCGGAAAACGCGGAGTACGACGCGGCCAAAGAGGCTCAGGGCCTGCTCGAAATGCGGATCGCCAAGTTGGAGGCGACTGTGGCCAACGCGCGCGTGATCGACGAGTCGCGGCTGGGCACCGACACCGTTCAGATATTGACTAAAGTCACGCTGAAGAACCTGAAAACCAAGGCCAAAGTGACCTACACCCTCGTCTCTGAAAACGAAGCCAATCTGCGCGAGGGCAAACTCTCGGTGGGCACGCCGATCGCCCAAGCCCTCTTGGGCAAGAAAAAGGGCGACCACGTGGAGGTGACGGTTCCCGCTGGCAAACTCGAATTTGAAGTGTTAGACATCTCGCTCTAACCCCGGGCGGAGCAACACGCATCAGGGCGGATCATTCGATCCGCCCTGATGCGTGAAGAGACTACTCTGATTCTGCTATTTTTCATTTGAGGCTAATGACCAAAATCGATATATAGGGAACTCTCTAAATTTATCCTTTTCATCATTGTCTAAATTATCCCAGTGTCTTTCAGCAGATAATTGGTTGTCGAGCAATAAATAAGCTCCTATCTTTTCCTGCTCATTTGCATTTTGGTTTTCTATGATTTCGTATAATTGAGCTTCTTCGTCGGGGGCAAGAGGTCTTTCTCGTTTGATAATCTGTAAATAATTGAGGATTAAAATATTACCACCTACATCATGATTCCTTTCATCAGTCAAAATCCAATATGCGATTTCTTTGGCCGCTTCCAATAGCTTGCTATTGGGTTTCTCGTCATAAGCAGAGAGCATTTTCAATATATCATTATTGACAAGACTAAAAATTTTAGTATTTCCATCCGCAAATTCTTGATATGATAATAGCATTTTTCTATAATTAATGTTTGAAATTTTGAGATAATCTTCTTTTAACAGAGCGAAATACGGTGGCACTTCTATTCGACCTCCATCATCTTCTTTTAATGTGAACGAAATAGAAGCATTGAAAAAATTGAATATTTTACCCTCGTTTATTATAAGTTTTAGAGTTATATTTGGGGCTATTATTATATTCATTATCGGTTTATTATTGCGCAGACTTGGAATGTCTTTTTGATCGATAAAAGATTTGACAAGAATCTCTATATTTCGATTTTGGTCTTCGTTCAACTTTTGTGTGTCAATATCTTCGTCAACATCAAGTAATTCTAACATTTTGATTATTCGTTGATCTGCCACTAATAATCTTTCCATTTCCGAAATAAAATCCGAGGGCAGTTCCTCAAAGGAATTTAGAGGTAGTTCGAGACTACCTATATTAAAACGTTTTTCATTGGCTACGGCAAGAATAAATCGAATATCGTTTTCTCGTTTTCGCAAAAAAGGAGAAAGAGTAAAATTCATCTGAGCGGAAACCTTTTCTGATATTCCTTCAAGTTTTCCAAAAGTCACTGTTGTACTGTCTCCGATTTTGACAGACATACCTTCAGTGGAAGTTATGACTTCGAAGTTATTGTAATAATCTCTTCCATTGACAGAAATTTTACCTTCTCGTTCTTTGATTATCTTTTCTATTGAAAAAGGTTCATCTACGGGTATCTTAGCATTGCTTCCCTCAATAGAAACATACATATATATTTCATGTTCAAACAATCTCGGAAACAACGTTTTTTTGTCCGAACTTGAATAGCCCAAAACCTCAAAGTGCTTAGTATAGTTCGCCCCATTATTTTTTATCTCCTCCACAGAGATAAATCCGGTTTTCGTATAGCTTGTTTGTTTCCTGCTTTCGTTGAGAAAATTCAAAAAAATTTCAGTTTTTACGTTATTATCATCAGGAAATTCTTTTAACCTTATGGACTTTTTTTTCTGATTTCCTATCTCTTTAAGATAACTATGTATTTTAACAGGTGTCAATGTTTCGTAATAAATCTTTTTTCGTTTAGTCGGCTCCGTTTTATGAATGCGCACCACAAAATAGATAACGCCTCCATTATTATAGTAATTTCTCAAATCAGATACTTCTGCCGAATACGAGATCGTTTTAGGAGAATGGTTGTTGTTATTTTCTCCCTTAACTTGCACATCGATTTTCCCATCTATATTATCCTTTTTCTTCGATGAACTCTTGTACACAATAACATGACCATCCCAAGATGGGATTTTATCGCCTTTTGATATATCTGCCTTTAATATTGGCGATTCGTGTATGCTGTCCACGACTGCATTAACTGCGTATTGTTCTATGCTATCACTGTCCATAATTACGGATAAAATTTCAACAAAAACAGAGTTATTCCAACAAATCGGGGCGCAGGCGTTGGGTGCGGTCGTAGGCTTGTTCTTCTTGCCAGCGGGCGATTTCGGCGAAATTGCCGGAGAGTAACACGTCGGGCACTCGCCAGCCGTTGAACTCTGCCGGACGGGTGTAGACCGGCGGTGCAAGCAGGTTGTCCTGAAAGCTGTCGGTGAGTGCCGAGGCCTCGTCGCCGATCGCTCCGGGGATGATGCGCACGATGCTGTCGGTCAGCACGGCCGCCGCCAGCTCGCCGCCGGTCAGCACATAGTCGCCGATCGAAATCTCGCGGGTAATCAGGTGCTCGCGAATGCGGTGGTCGATCCCCTTGTAATGGCCGCAGAGGATGATGATGTTGCCCAGTGTCGAGAGGTAGTTGGCCTCCTGCTGGTTGTATGTTTTGCCGTCCGGCGAGGTGTAGATCACTTCGTCGTACTCCCGCTCGCTTTTGAGTTTTTCGATGATCTGGAAAATCGGCTCGATCTTCATGACCATACCCGCCTCACCCCCAAAGGGATAGTCGTCGACCTGCCGGTGTTTGTCGGTGGTGTAATCGCGGATGTTGTGGACGACAATCTCGACCAACCCCTTCTGCCGGGCACGTTTGAGGATCGACTCGTTCAGCGGGCTTTCTAACAGCTCGGGAACGACGGTTAGTATATCTATTCTCATGGAAATAATTATATATGGGAACTTCTACAAGTTCAAAAGACAAGGCTTGCGACCGAAGAAAAAGCGCAGTGTACTAAACGTACTCGAGCATTTTTCAGAGGGAGCGTAACGCAGTATTTTGGGCTTGTAGGAGTTCCCGGCCTTTAAAAGTTTACTTCGCCGTCTATTACCTCCCGAATAAACGGATTCCGGTCGACCTCCTGCGAGATG
Source organism: Rikenellaceae bacterium (assembly GCA_031262465.1). Classification (GTDB taxonomy): domain Bacteria; phylum Bacteroidota; class Bacteroidia; order Bacteroidales; family Rikenellaceae; genus JAJQAW01. Next base: position 12,957 of record JAISHQ010000094.1, on the reverse strand, counting down.
GTCGTCGGGCGGCCATGCCCCGGATAGACGGTTATATGCCCGCCCAGCGGGAGAATTTGCCCGATGATCGAGGTCATCAGCTGGTGGTAATCGCCGCCCGGCAGGTCGGTTCGGCCGATGCTCCCGCGAAAAAGCACGTCGCCGACGATCACAAATTCGCTCTCGCGGCTATACAGGGCGATATGCCCCGGCGAATGGCCCGGCACGTGGAGAATTTCCAACTCGGAATTTCCGAACCGGAGGCTTTTTTCGTCGGCCAGATCGCGGTCGACGACCGGCACTTCCGAGATCGTGAAGCCGTACATCCGCCCCTGCAACGGCACCTGGGGCAACAGAAAGGCATCGCCCCCGTGCATGGCCAGCGGAATGCCGTACCGCTCTTGCAGGAACCGCACCCCCAACAGGTGGTCGACATGGCCGTGGGTATTGACGATCAGCGTGGGCTTCAAGCCGTTACCCTCGATATAGCCCGCTATTTTTTCATCCTCCCGGTCGTTGTTGTTGCCGGGGTCGACAATCAGACAAGCTCCCGTCTCGTCGGAAAGGACATACGTATTTTCCTGAAAAGAGTTAAAAGGCAGAACAGCAACGTTAATCATGGCCAGCAGATTTTTAAGGATTCGCAGGAGCAAAGATAACACAAAAGTTTTTGGTTATCTTTGCAAAAATAAACTCACCGTGTCCAAAAGAAAACAACCCTATCCCCTGATTGAGGGGCTTGAAATTACCGCGATTGCCGCTGAGGGCAAGTCGCTGGGCCGATACAACGACATGGTCGTCTTTGTCCCCATGACCGTGCCGGGCGATGTGGTCAATGTGCAGATTAACAGCAAACGCCGCCGCTTTATGGAGGGCTATGTGACCGAGTTTGTCACCCGCTCGCCCCTGCGTGTGGAGCCGTTTTGCGAACATTTTGCCACCTGTGGCGGCTGTAAATGGCAACACCTGCCCTACCCCGAACAGCTTCGGCAAAAGGAGCGGCAGGTCGAGGATCAGCTCCGGCGCATCGGCGGCCTCCAAATTCCGGAAATCGCCCCCATTTTGGCCTCGGAAAAGACGCAATATTACCGCAACAAGCTCGAATTTACCTTCTCGTCAAAACGGTGGATGACCCGTCAGGAGATCGAGAGCGGCGCGCCCATCGAGAACCCCTGCGCCTTAGGGTTTCACATTCCGGGGATGTTCGACAAGGTGCTCGACATCCGCCATTGTTGGCTCCAGCCCGACCCGTCGAACCCGGTGCGGCTGGCCGTTCGGGAGTTTTGCATCGAGCACGATTACCCGTTTTACGACGTGCGTAACCACACGGGCTATATGCGCAACTTGATCGTCCGCACCGCCTCGACCGGCCAGACGATGGTCATTGTGGTCTTCGCGGCGGAGGACACCGAGCGGCAAAACGCGCTGTTGGAGCACCTGACCGAACGCTTCCCGGAGCTGACCTCGCTGATGTATGTCATCAACACCAAGCTGAACGACACGATCCACGACCTGCCGGTGCACACCTTTTACGGTCGCGACCACATTTTTGAAGAGATGGAGGGTTTGCGGTTCAAAATCGGCCCGAAATCGTTCTACCAGACCAATTCGGCGCAGGCCTATCGGCTCTATGAGGTGGCGCGCGACTTTGCCGAGCTGAAACCGGACGATGTGGTCTATGACCTCTACACCGGCACGGGGACGATCGCCAATTTCGTTGCCCGGGCGTGTCGCCGGGTGGTCGGCGTGGAGTATGTGCCCGAGGCGATCGAGGATGCGCGGGTCAACTCCCAGCTCAACGGCATCACCAACACCACTTTTTACGCCGGAGACATGAAAGACGTGCTGACCGATGCTTTCATCGACGAGAACGGCCGCCCCGATGTGGTGATTCTCGACCCGCCTCGCGCCGGTATCCACACCGATGTGGCCGAGACGATCCTTTCGGCCTCGCCCGAGCGCATCGTCTATGTCAGTTGCAACCCGGCCACTCAGGCGCGCGATTTGGCGATTTTCGAGGCATCCTATCGGGTGACGCGGGTTCAGCCTGTGGATATGTTCCCGCACACGCACCATGTGGAGAATGTGGTGCAACTACTTCGGAGATAATGAAAATCGACCCGATTCGCCCCGAAATCGTCCCGACCGAGGACGGTTCCCCTACCCTGCGCCATCCCGCTTTGGGCGAGATGTACCACTCCCTGCGCGGGGCGGTCGGCGAGTCGGAACACGTCTTTATCCGGGCGGGGTTCGACCGGATTGAAAAACCTCACCTGCGGATTTTCGAGATGGGCTTCGGCACCGGGTTGAATGCCCTGCTGACCCTGAGGCGGGCGCACGAAGCGGGGAAAACGGTCGAATACCTCGCTGTGGAGCGTTATCCCGTGGCTCCGGAAGTGGCCTCGGCGTTGGGCTATGAGTCCCCCGACAACCGCTTTTTCGATGCTTTCGAGGCGATGCACCGCGCACCGTGGGGCGAGGCCGTCGAGGTCGACCCCCGGTTTCGGTTGACAAAAGTGTGCGGATCGTTGCCGGAGATCGAATTTGATGCTATCTTTGATGTGATCTATTTCGATGCCTTTGCGCCGGATACTCAGCCGGAATTGTGGACGGAAGCCATTTTTCGTCGGCTCTATGAACACACGGCTCCGGGGGGCGTGTTGGTCACCTATTCGGCCAAAGGAACGGTCAAACAGGCGCTGCGCAGTGCCGGTTACCGGGTCGAACGCCTGCCCGGCGCGCTGGGCAAACGACACATGATACGGGCTGTCAAGGACTAAAGAAAATATGGAATTAAAACACGAAATACCTTACCGGCACCTGCCGATCGCCGATCTGCCGGAAGCCGACCGGAGCTTGGTCGAGTTTTCGCGGCAGGCCTGCGGCACCTCCTACTCGCCCTATTCGGGGTTTCGGGTGGGCGCGGCGGCACGGCTTGACGACGGGACGATCCTCACGGCCTCGAACCAGGAGAGCGAGGTTTTCCCCTCGGGGATGTGCGCCGAACGCATCCTGCTCTACAAATTTCAGTCGGATTTCGCCGGTCGAACAATCACGGCGGTGGCCGTCTCCGCCCGGCAGAACGACGCTCCGACCCTGCGCGAAGTCTACCCCTGTGGCGGATGCGCTCAGGTTTTTGTCGATACCGAAAAACGGCAAGGCGCGCCGATTCGGCTCATCTTGTGCGGAGCCGAGAGCTGTACGGTGGTTGATACGGCGCGGAGGTTGTTACCCTTCACTTTTGAATTATAACACATTGAACAAATGACTTTTAATAAAGAACAAATACTCTTCGAGGACAACCACTTGTTAGTCGTCAACAAACGCGCCGGGCAGTTGGTGCAGTCCGACACCGAGGGCGAACCGGGCTTGGAAGACGAGATCAAGGCCTTCCTCAAAAAGCGCGACAACAAGCCGGGCAACGTCTATTTGGGGGTCGTTCACCGCATAGATAGGCCGGTGAGCGGCGTGGTGCTCTTTGCCAAGAGCAGTAAGGCGTTGGTGCGCTTGAACGAGATGCTCAAAAACCGGGAGTTTCAGAAAATCTATTGGGCGATCTCCGAAAAACGCCCCGCCGAGATCGAGGGCACACTGGTCAACTTCATCCTGCGCGACGGAAAGACCAACAAGTCGAAATGCGTTTCCAAGCCCTCGGGCGAGGCCAAAGAGGCCAAATTGCACTATACGACGATCGGCGGAAGCGAGAATTACACGCTGATCGAGGTCGAACTGATGACCGGTCGCCACCACCAAATCCGTTGCCAGCTCGCCAAAATCGGGTGCCCGATCAAGGGCGACCTAAAATACGGCGCGCCCCGCTCCAACGCCGACGGAAGCATCGGCCTCCACGCCCGCCGGTTGGAGTTTGTCCACCCGGTGACCAAAGAGCCGATGCGCTTCACCGCCCCGACCAACCGGGAAGACAACCTGTGGCGGTATTTTGAAGAGAGTCAGTCTTAAAAACCATGAAATATTTCATCATTGCTGGCGAAGCCTCCGGCGACCTGCACGGCGGCAACCTGATTCGGGGCATCCGGGCGAGCGATCCGCAAGCCGAGTTCCGCTTTTGGGGCGGCGACCGGATGGCCGAGAGCGGAGGGCGCGAAAACCTGTTCAAACACTACAAAGAGGCCTCTTTCATGGGCTTTTGGGAGGTAATCACCCACTTGGGGGTGATCCTCGGCCAACTGCGCCAATGCAAAAGGGATATTCTTGATTTTCAGCCCGATGTGGTGATTTTGATTGATTACGCCGGGTTCAACCTGAAGATCGCAAAATTTGCCAAAACGCTGGGCATCAAGACCTTTTTCTACATCGCTCCCAAAGTCTGGGCGTGGAAGGAGGGGCGGATCAAGAAGATCAAAGCCTTTGTCGATCAGCTGTTTATCATCTTCCCGTTCGAACAGGATTATTTTGCCCGGCGGGGCATCGAGGCCATCTATTGCGGCAATCCGCTGATGGACTCCATCGCCGCGCGCACCCAAAACATCCCCACCGCCGAGGCGTTCCGCGCCGAAAACGGGTTGGACTCCCGCCCGATCATCGCCCTGCTGGCCGGAAGCCGGAGGAACGAGATCGACTACAATTTCCCGTTTATGGTCGAACTCGCTGGGCAATTCCCCGAGTATCAGTTCGTTGTCGCCGGGGTTTCGTGGCTCGACCGGGGGATTTATGAAAAATACAGTGCTGGAAGCGACGTGCGCTTTGTGCAGGATCAAACCTATCCCCTGCTCGCCCACTCCCTCGCGGCGGTGGTCACCTCGGGCACAGCCACGCTGGAGACGGCTCTGCTCAACGTCCCGGAGGTGGTCTGTTACCGGAGCGGTCGCTTCTCCTTTGCCATTGCCCGGCGTTTTGTCAAAATCGAATACGTGTCGCTGGTCAACCTCGTCCTCGGGCGGGAGGTCGTCCGTGAGTTGCTTCAGGACGATATGACCCTGCCGCTGGCCACCGCCGAACTGCGGGCCATCCTGCCCGGCGGAGCCAAACGCGAGCGGATGTTGGCCGACTACGCCGAGTTGCGCCGGGTGATCGGCGACTCCGGAGCTTCGGAACGTGTCGGGGCCGAAATGGTAAAGATATTACACGCAAAACCATGAAAATCATCTGCATAGGCCGCAATTACGTCGACCACATCGAGGAGTTGGACGGCAACCGGAACATCCCCGCCGACCCGATCTTTTTCGCCAAGCCCGACACGGCACTGTTGCGCAACAACGACCCTTTTTACGTCCCCGATTTCAGCCAAGAGGTTCATTATGAGACCGAATTGGTTGTCCGGATCAACCGCATGGCCAAGTGCATCGACCAGCGGTTCGCCGCGCGTTGTTACGCCGAAGTGGGTCTGGGCATCGACTTCACCGCCCGCGACATCCAACGCAGGTGCATGGCCGAGGGGTTGCCGTGGGAGATTTGCAAGGCGTTCGACCATTCGGCGGTCGTCTCGCCCGAGTTTATTCCGCTGACCGAATTGGGGAAAGGGGTTCAGCATCTGCATTTTGAGATGCGCCTTAACGGCGAAACGCGCCAACAGGGCGACACGGCGCTGATGATTTTCGGAGTCGACCGGATCATCGCCCACGTCTCCCGCTTCATCACCCTGCGCATGGGCGACCTGCTCTTCACCGGCACGCCCGTGGGCGTTGGCCCCGTCCGCCCCGGCGACCGCCTCGAAGCCTCTCTCGAAGGGCACCCCTTGCTCGACTTCGACATCCGGTAACTGCCTCGTAAAAACCAAGAGAGCCGACCCCGTGGGGTCGGCTCGTTTCTCACCACCACATAGTTAGGGGACTTCCAAAAATTCAAAAGACAAGGCTTGCGACCGAAGAAAAAGCGCAGTGTACTAAACGTACTCGAGCATTTTTCTGAGGGAGCGTAACGCAGTATTTTGGATTTTTCGAAGTCCCCTTAGTTGTCAAGCCTATTCTAAGGCGTGTATCACCAGGCCCGAGCGCAGTTTGGGTTCGAACCAAGTGGTTTTCGGGGGCATGATGTTGCCCGTATCGGCGATGTCGATCAGCTGTTTCATCGAGACCGGATAGAGGGCGAAAGCCACGGCCATCTCCCCGCTGTCGACCCGTTTTTTCAGCTCGCCGAGGCCTCGGATACCGCCCACAAAATCAATGCGTTTGTCGGTTCGCAGGTCTTTGATCCCGAGAATCCGATCGAGCACCAAGTCGGAGAGGATAGTCACGTCCAACACGCCAATCGGGTCACTGTCGTTGTAAGTCCCCGCTTTGGCCGTCAGGCTGTACCATTGTCCGTCGAGGTACATGGCAAAATTATGCAGGTTTTTCGGCGTGTAAATGGCCTCACCAATCCGTTCCACCGAGAAATTTTCGCCCAACTTTTCGAGCAATTCCGCCGGGGTTAGCCCGTTCAGGTCTTTGACCGTCCGGTTGTAGTCGATGATTTTCAGCTGGTTATCCGGAAAAGCCACGGTCAGGAAATAGTTGTATTCTTCTGCTCCGGTGTGCGCCGGGTTTTGGGTCATCTTCTCCTGCCCCACCCGCGCGGCCGCCGCCGAACGGTGGTGACCGTCAGCGATGTAGAGGGCGGGCATGGCCTCGAAACGGCGGGTAATCCGCTCGATCAGGGCCGGATCGCTGACCACCCAAAAGGTGTGTCCGAAGCCGTCGGCGGCCACAAAGTCGTATTCCGGCTCGCCGGCGGTCACCTCAGCCACAATCGCATCAAGCTCCGTATCAGCCGGATAGCTGAAAAATACCGGCTCGATGTTGGCATTTTGGTTGCGCACGTGGATCATCCGATCCTCCTCCTTGTCCGGGCGGGTCAGTTCGTGTTTCTTGATCTTGCCGCTCTGATAGTCGTCCCAATGGGCGGCCACAACCAACCCGTACTGAGTCCGGCCATCCATCGTTTGGGCATAGACATAGTAATTTTCCTTGGGGTCTTGCACCAGCCAGCCGCGCTCTTTCCACAGCTTGAAATTCTCAACGGCCTTATCGTAAGCCTCCCCAGAGTGTTCGTCAATGATCGGCGAGAAGTCAATCTCGGGCTTAATGATGTGCAGAAGCGACTTTTCGCCCGCTTCGGCCTGAGCCTCCCGCGAATTGAGCACGTCATAGGGGCGCGAGGCCACCTCAGCGGCATACTCCCTCGGGGGGCGAATCCCTTTGAACGGTTTTACTTTTACCATCGCTTTCGGATTATTTATTGACCTGAAAGCGTGTGTTGCCGTTGACCAGAAAATCGACGATCTGATTGGCGGCGGCCAAACCGGCGTTCAGATTGGCTTCGGCCGTTTCGGCGCCCATTTTTTTGGTGGTGGCGAAGACGCGCAGGCCAAATTTTTCGTTCAGTTCGGCCTGATTGCCCGTGGCCACGTCGGTGGCGTATTTCAGGTCTTCGCGGTCGGTCAACAGTTGGACCAACTGCTCTTCGTCAACCACCTCTTTGCGGGCGGTGTTGACCACCGTCGCCCCTTTGGGCAGGCGAGATAACAGGTCGTAATTCAACGACTTGATCGTCTCCGGAACAGCCGGAATATGCACCGAAACGTAGTCGCACGAAGAATAAAGCTCTTCGACCGACCCGATGGCCTTCACGCCGTCGGCCTCCATGGCCGAAGCCGGAACAAAAGCGTCGAAGGCGCACACACTCATGCCCATGCCTTGCGCCGCTTTAGCCACCAAACGCCCCACGTTGCCGTAGGCGTGGATACCCAACATTTTGCCTTTGATCTCGCGCCCCGTGCCGGGATGGAACTGGTTGCGCGCCATAAAGATCATCATCCCGATGGCCAGCTCGGCCACCGCGTTGGAGTTTTGCCCCGGGGTGTTCATCACCACGATGCCTTTGGCACTGCAAGCGGCCAAATCGACGTTGTCGTACCCCGCACCGGCGCGCACCACAATCTTCAGGTTGCTGGCGGCGGCGACCACCTCGGCGGTCACCTTGTCGCTCCGGACGATCAGCGCATCGGCATCGGCCACTGCGTCAAGCAGTTGTTGCTTGTCCGTGTGTTTTTCCAACAGAACGGCCTCGAAGCCCGCCCCGTCGATGATCTGCCTAATTCCGTCAACCGCCGCCTTGGCAAACGGTTTTTCGGTTGCTATCAATATCTTTTTCATGGTGTTAGAGTAGCTTAGGCGTGGAGTTTTTCAAATTCCTGCATACAATCGACCAGTGCTTGAACGCTTTCGATCGGTAGGGCGTTGTAGGTCGAGGCGCGGAAACCGCCCACCAGACGGTGGCCTTTGATGCCGACCATGCCCCGTTTTTTGGCGAAATCCATGAACTCGTCGTAGAGGTTTTCATAGCCGTCGGCCGGAACAAAGCAGATATTCATCAACGAGCGGTCTTCGACAGCGGCTGTCCCTTTGAACACCTTGTTGCGGTCGATTTCGTCGTAGAGCAGTTGCGCTTTTTTCTTGTTGATCTCGTACATTTTTTCGACCCCGCCGAGGCCTTTGAGCCAACGCAACGTTTCGCGCATGACGAAAATCGGGAAAACGGGCGGCGTGTTGAACATCGAGCCGTTTTCGATGTGGGTGCGGTAGTCGATCATGGTCGGCAGGTGACGGGTCACTTTGCCGAGGATCGAATCCTTGACAATGACAAAGGTCACCCCCGCCGGAGCCAAGTTTTTCTGTGCGCCCCCGTAAATCAGGCTGTATTTCGACACATCGACCGGACGGCTCAGGATGTCGGAACTCATGTCAGCCACCAACGGCACCGGGCTGTCGAGATCGACTTTGTATTCGGTACCGAAAATGGTGTTGTTGGTCGTGATGTGCAGATAGTCCAGGTCGCTCGGAATGGCAAAGCCTTTGGGGATGTAGGAGAAGTTTTTATCGTCGGACGAAGCCAACACTTCGACCCCGCCGAAGGCTTTGGCCTCTTTGATCGCTTTTTTCGACCACACGCCCGTGTTGACATAGCCCGCTTTGGTCTCCAACAGGTTGAACGGAACCATGTAGAATTGGGTGCTGGCCCCACCGCCGAGGAAGAGGACGTGGTACCCTTCGGGGATGTTCAACAGCTCGCGGAAGAGCGCCTCGGTTTCATCCATAACGGCTTCAAACTCTTTCGAACGGTGCGAGACCGTCAGGATCGACAGACCTGTCCCGTCAAAATCCAACACCGCTTTCGCGCCATTTTCAATCGCTTCCTGCGGCAAAACGGCAGGCCCCGCACTAAAATTATGCTTCTTCATCGTTTAGAAAATTAAAGAATGATACACTTATTCTGTTTTATTTCTTGTTTCATCAAACAAATTTGAGGGCATGAAGTTAGCTATTATTCCGGAAAAAATGGAAAAATGCCATTTATTTTCTCGGGGAGCTTCTAAAAATTCAAAAGACAAGGCTTGCGACCGAAGAAAAAGCGCAGTGTACTAAAGGTACTCGAGCATTTTTCTAAGGGAGCGTAACGCAGTATTTTGGATTTTTAGGAGCTCCCTTTAGAAGTCCCCTTTTCGGTACTTTGAATCCTCGTCGTCCAACACTTTCAGGTAACTGACATAGCGCGAACGACCAATTTCGCCCTCGGCCACGGCTTGTTGTACGGCGCACCCCGGCTCGTGGGTATGGGTGCAGTTATAGTACTGACAATCGGGCGCATAGCGGAATATCTCGGGAAAATATCGCCCGACCTCTTCCTTTTTTAGGTCGACCAGTCCGAAGCCTTTGATCCCCGGTGTGTCGATGATGTATCCGCCCTCGACCAGCGGGAACATCTCGGAAAAAGTGGTCGTGTGTTTGCCCCGGTTGTGAACAGCCGAAATCTCGCCCGAGCGGGGGTTCAGCGTCGGGTCGACGGCGTGGATCAGCGTCGACTTCCCCACCCCCGAATTGCCCGAAAAGAGGGTGATACGCCCCTGCAACAGCTCGCGCAGGGTGTCGATCCCCTCGCCCGTTCGGGCCGAAACCCGGTACACGGGATAGCCCGCCAGCGCATAGGTATGCAGAAAATCGGCCAACGCAGGAGCATAAGCCTCGGTATATAAATCGTTCTTATTCAGAATAATAGACATCGGCACATTGTACGCCTCGGCGGTCACCAAAAAGCGATCGACAAATTCGAGCCGGGTCTGCGGAAAATCGAGCGTCACCAATAAAAAGGCCTGATCCAAGTTGGCCGCGATGACGTGTGCCTGCCGCGAGAGGTTCGACGAGCGGCGGATGATGTAATTTTTTCGCGGGTAAATTTTTGCGATCACCCCCGTGCCGTCCGGCTCCGTTTGGTAATCGACCCGGTCGCCCACGGCCACGGGATTGGTCGTCGCCCCCTCCTTCAGGCGGAAAGCCCCCTTGAGCTTGCACAGGATCGTCTGGTGGCTCTTCGCGTCCTCGACCTGATACCAGCTTCCGGTATTTTTAATCACCAACCCTTCGTCCATAGAATTACTCTTCGGGAACAAAGTCGATCACCTCGACCGCTTTTTTCAGGAATGGCAGGGCAAAGCCCGTGACCCGCACCACCGGGCCGTAGAGCAACGAACGCTCGAATTGTTGTGGCGAGACCAACTGAGTATGGTTGTTGATCTGGCCGAACGCCATCAACAGCGCACCCAAAATCAGCGTCATTTTCGCCAGCGAGAGGATCACGCCCCCCAACCGGTTCAAAAACCCCAGCCCGATCAGGTGGAACATCTTGCCCAAACACCAGCCGATGCCGCCGATCAGCAGGATGCAGGCGATAACGATCAGCGCAAAAGCGACATAGCGGGCGACCTCCGGATCAATCCCCAGCCACGCGCCGACCGCCTCGCTGTACCGACAGGCCAGCCAAATCCCCGCCACAATGGCAACAATGCCCCCCAATTGGGCGATAAATCCCCTCTTTACGCCGGTGTACAGGGCGTACAAGAGCAGGAGGAGCAATATAATGTCTAAAACAGTCATGTTTCCTTTGATTTTACCGGGTAAAAGTACTGTTTTTTTGGCAGACAGCGAAATACGACAAAAAAAGAGCGAACAGACAATCCGTTCGCTCTCGGTTTTTTCGAGGGATTCTCTATTCTTCCGTATTTCGGAACGAAGCAATGATCCGTCCCTCGGCATCTTGAAGAATCATGTACTGCCCGTCGATGTTGGCCGTGGCGGCGCGCTCCAACGTTTGGAAATATTCGGCCTCCTGCGCCGAGTTGGGGCACAGCATTCGGGTCGAGCCGATGGTGCCGATGGATAGCTTTCCACCGGTCAGGGAGTAAGGGGCAAAAAAGCTATTGCAGTCGCCCCGCCCCGTCACCCGGTCGTCCTCGCCCAAAGTGAGCGAATAACTCGCCGGGGTCTCTTCGGCAGAGCGTCCGACCACCCGGCCATTCAGCTCCAACAGCACCCACTGCGAGCCTTCGACCGGCTTCGATTTCACCGCGCGACACGCCCGGCAACACCCGGCGGCACTCAGCCCCACGCACACAACGAGAAGCAGAAAAGCGATCTGTTTCATCGGGCTGTGCATGAGTCTATTGTTGAGCCTCAGCCGCCGTGTTATCGAAACGGAAAAGCTCTTGCCCGTCGGCGTTGAACAGAATCAGCTGGTTGCCGTCGATCTCAAAAGCGGTCACGAGGGGCATCTGCTTGGCCATACGGTCTTCGGACTCCATGTCCAAACACATTTTCATCGTCATCGCACCCATGTCGACCGTGATCTTCTCGCCGCTCTGCTCGTACCGGCCACTGAAGTCGTTACAGCCCGCAAAACCGGTCACCGTTCCCGCCGTGTCGAAGGTCATGGTCGGGCGATTGGCCGTCACCACAATCTCCTGATCGGCATCGTCCTGCCACGAAATCAGCACCCACTGGCCGTCGGTCAACGCATACTTCGGTGCCTGCTTGCAACCCGTTGCCGCGATAGCCAGCAAGGCCACAGCGGCGATAATCCCCATTTTTTTCATAGTTTCTATTTTTTATTAGACAGCAAACAGGCTCCCTGTCGGAAGCCTGCTTCTATTCAGTATGTAAAAGTACTTATGCCTTAAATCCTTGAGCCACAGCGATAAAATCACCGGCTTTCAACGAAGCCCCGCCGATCAGACCGCCGTCGACATCGGGTTTCGAGAAGAGCTCGGCCGCGTTGCCCGGGTTGGCGCTTCCGCCGTATTGGATCACCGTGTCCTGCGCCGCCGCGCCGAATTTTTCGGCCAACACGCCGCGGATAAAGGCGTGGATTTCCTGTGCCTGATCCGAAGTCGCCGTTTTACCGGTGCCGATGGCCCAAACCGGTTCGTAAGCAATCACCAACTTGGCGAACTGTTCCGGGGTGAGGTTGAAAACCACCTCTTCTACCTGAGAACGAACTACATCAAAATGCTTGCCAGCTTCGCGTTCTTCCAATTTTTCGCCGACGCAATAGATCGGAATCAGGTTGTTGGCATAGGCCTGAACCATCTTTTTGTTCAGCGTCTCGCTGGTTTCGCCGTAATATTGGCGGCGTTCCGAGTGGCCGAGGATCACGTATTCGACCCCTAAGGAGGCGATCATCTGCGCCGAAACCTCGCCGGTATAGGCTCCTTTGGCCTCAGCGGCACAGTTTTGCGCGGAAACGTGGATGCCCGTCCCTTTGGCGGCCTCAGCGACCATGCTCAGGTGGGTAAAGGGCGGAGCCACGACCATCGTCACGCCTTGCGGCACCTCGCTCATCTGCGCGGCAATCCCTTTCAACAGCTCTACACCTTCTGCGGGGGTGGTGTTCATCTTCCAGTTGCCCGCTACAATTTTCTTTCTCATTTTTTATTTGTTGTTTGATTCTGTGTTTTTATCTTTCAATCCACCGTTTTACATCCTCCTGCGTGGGGGCAGAGAGGCCAAGTTTGTTTTTCTTATTGAAGCCACACAGGTCGTTGTGCAACTTGCCGGGGGCCAGCCGCGAGAGCGACTCGACGGTGATATAGCCCATCCGTTGCAACACCTCGGCCCACTCGGCGGGGATGCCGATGGCCGTGTAAAGCTCGATGGCATCGACCTGAGCTTTCTTCTCGGGGCGCATCTGCGGGAAGAACAGCACGTCCTG
>JAISHQ010000082.1 GCA_031262465.1 Rikenellaceae bacterium | reverse complement strand
AAGCCATCCCCAAGATAAGATTTCCCTTGAGGGTCGTAGTAGATGACTACGTTGATAGGCGGTAGGTGTACAGGCAGTGATGTCACAGCCGAGCCGTACTAATAGCCCGAAAGACTTTCGGAAAACAAGTTACCTCTTCTCATCCTTTCTCTGTCATGTACTTACAACACAGGGAGGTATGCTTCATCCCCACTCGGGACCAGGTTCGGGAGAGTGGACTAAGAGGATGAAGAAAGACATACCGCCAAACCGTCAAACGGTTCCCGCAAGGGACACTTCCACCTAAGGAAGGGGCACAATCCGCCCCCGACCGCAGGAAGCCAAACCGGAGACAGTTTAAGATTAGGTGGTTATAGCATTGGGGTTCCACCTCTTCCCATCCCGAACAGAGTAGTTAAGCCCAATCGCGCCGATGGTACTGCATCACAAGTGTGGGAGAGTAGGTCACCGCCACTTCAAGCCCGATTCGCAAGAATCGGGCTTTTTGTTTACCCCAACCGCTCTCTTTCTCCGTTTTATTGCTATATTTGATTCTACAAAACCAAACACAGTAAACATATTATGGAACAAGGAGACATTTTATGGGTAGATGACGGCAAAACAAACCTCGTCCATCCAATTATTTTCATAGAGAAAAAGGACGACGAGAGTTTTTATGGTTGTATTATCTCTCATGAACCCGAAAAAGGCAACGTAAAAATGGAACCGGAACATTTTCGCGTTAAAGATGAAGTGGGCGAACCCTACCGCGTACAGTATGGGCCGTCATACCTTGTCTTTAAAAAGTATATAAAAAAAGATTTGTGGATTACGGACGAAACGGTTAAAGGTAAATTGACAGATGAGGGAATTGCGTTTGTGCTTGCCAATACCCCACCTAACGAAATGGCGGTGTTTCATCCCAAGCCTGTTTATATAGAATAACCCTATGGAATTGCAGGTAATACAGAGCATGATCTATGAGATACGAGGTGTCCGGGTGATGTTCGATTTTGATTTGGCGAGGTTGTATCAAGTGGAAACAAAGGCTCTCAATCGAGCAGTGAAAAGAAACATCGACCGATTCCCCGAACGATTTATGTTTCAGCTTGACAGACAGGAGTTTGAAAACTTGAGGTGCCAAATTGGCACCTCAAGTTTGCACGGAGGTACTCGATATATGCCCTATGCTTTTACCGAACAAGGGGTGTCTATGCTTTCGGCGGTATTACGTAGTCCGGTAGCTGTGCAGGTCAGTATTTCGATTATGGATGCTTTCGTTGCCATGCGAAACTACATAATGACTACTTCTACGATCACGGCAGAGTTGGCCGAATTACGGGCGACGGTCGAATTATTGAAACGTGACGGAGAGGATACGCTCGAAGCAATAAACGACTTGTCGGAAGATACCCGTAAACACATTGACAATTTATACAACGCTATCGCGGCTCTCTCGATCAAGCCGACTCAGCTCAAAAAGCCCAGCCGTCGAATTGGGTTCAATTCCAGCGACGAGTAAACGTTAATTCTTTGAAACCAATTATTGGGATAAATATGCCCTTCAAAAAACTATTTTTCACTATTTTCTTGCTGTTGCTCAGCACCTTTGGGGTGAGGGCGCAACGGTTGCAAAATCCGTTGGAGGTGATGGATAACAGCGATTTGTCTCTGTTGGAGTTTGAATTTGGCACCGGGATCAACATCGCTCGCCCGTGGGACGGAGTGAAAGCGAGGGTGGGTACCAATTTCCTGTTGGAGTTGCGGCTCAATCGCCCCGCGCCATACGACTTCGGGTTGCAACTGCAGATGAACAGCTTCACCCATGAAGTCCCGAACGAGTACAAGGTCAATAGCACCTGCATCCGCCCTCTGTTCTATTTCGACTACAACTACCGGGTCGATCGGTTTACCTCGTTTTTCGCCGGGGTCGGGATCGGCGGATCGTTTGTCCAACGCCAAAGGTCTGCCTTTTTGACCTCTTACAAAGGGCTGTTATCCAGTGACTTTGTAAACACCCCGGTCATCGCTCCCCGCGTGGGCGTGGTGCTGATGGGCGGGTTGCGTTTCACCGCCGGATATATTTTTACCGGCGACCGGCTTTCGTGTTTCAGCCTCAATCTCGGCTTCGTCATGGGCGGCAAATCCCAAAAGGTGCACTGATCTGTCAAAAAGATTTTGTTCTCTTTTGAAAAAGAGAACCAGAAAACTTTTCGGAGATACTGCGTATCTCGTGATTGACTTTATCCCTGAAACGGTACAGGGGGGATTAATCGCTGAAACAGCGATCCCCCCTGTACCGTTTCAGGGACTAAGATAGCAGGAAACGAAGTTTCCCCAAAAGTTCTTTGGTACTTTCTTTCAAGAAAGTACGAAGGTCTTTCGACAGACTGCTCCCTTTTTATTTGATTCGGTCGTAGACCGCTTTGGCGATGAGGACATAGCCCAGGTCGTTGGGGTGGATGCCGTCGGGTACCAATTGTGGCATTCCGTAGAGGGTGGTTTGCAGGTCTATTATGCTGACGTTCATCGCTTCGGCCACCCGTTGGATCGCTGGGATCACCTGTGCGGTAAGCACTTCGGGGCGGATGCTGAAATTGACCCGCGCCGCCCACGCCGGATAGCAGAGGTAGACTTTCGGGCGGCTGGGCAGGCGGCGGTAGAGGTCGACCAGCTCGCGCAGGTCGCTTTCAAATTCAACGCCGTACTTCTCCCAATTCTGTGGTTTGGTGTCGTTTGTGCCGAGTTTTATCACCACGATGTCGGGCAGAAAGGTTTGCGAGGCCTCGAATTTCGCCTCATTCCAATAGGGAAAATCGCCGTTTTTCAGCAGGGTGCGTCCACTCACGCCGAAATTTTCGACCTGATAGCCGTCGCCCAACAATCGACCCAAAATGGCCGGATAGCTGGTCGTCTGGCGGTCGCTGCTACCGTGTCCTTCGGTGATGCTGTCGCCCACGCAGGCCACTTTGAGGGCTTGTTGCGCGAATCCGGCCACGCTGAAAAAGAGGACAAAAAGGGTTGCTGATAGAAATCGTGTGATCTTCATGGGATTGCTTGTTTTAGTCGTGTTATAGCTGTAAATTTAAACAAAATTTATGTTATTCAAGCAAACGCTGTATCTTTGCATATCATGAAAAATACACCCTTCACTAAATATCACATCGCCCTCGGGGCGAAGATGGCACCTTTTGCCGGATACAATATGCCGATCGAGTTTACCGGCATCAACGACGAGCACCTCGCCGTGCGCAGTCGTGCGGGGCTGTTCGACGTGAGCCACATGGGCGAAATTTGGGTCAAAGGGCCTCGCGCGCTGGAGTTTCTGCAACGGGTGACGACCAACGATGTCGCCGCGCTGTACGACGGCAAGGTGCAATACACCTGCTCGCCGAATGGCCGGGGCGGGATTGTCGACGACCTCTTGATCTACCGGATCGACGCTGAGACCTATCTGTTGGTCGTCAATGCCGCCAACCTCGAAAAAGATTGGAATTTTTTGGTCGAGCAAGGGGCGGCCTTTGGGCTGAGAGCCGGGCACGAACTCTACAACGCCTCGGACGAAATCGCCCAGCTGGCGATCCAGGGGCCTGATTCGATGCGGATTTTGCAGGCCATTTGCGCCGAACCCGTGGAGGATATGCCCTATTACACCTTTCGCAAGGCGACGGTCGCCGGTGTGCGCGACGTGATTGTCTCGGCTACCGGCTACACCGGCGAGCGGGGGTGCGAAATCTACATGGCCGTAGAGGATGCCGACCGCGTATGGCAGGCCGTTTGGGAGGCCGGGAAACCTTACGCGATGCAACCCGTCGGCCTCGGGGCGCGCGACACCCTGCGCTTGGAGATGGGATATGCTCTCTATGGCAACGACATCGACGAGACCACCTCGCCGATCGAGGCCGGGCTGGGGTGGATCGTTAAATTCACCGACGGTAAACCATTCATCGACAGGGAGTTGATGGAAAAACAACAGGCCGAAGGCACCCTGCGTCGGCTGGTCGGTTTTGAGTTGATCGACCGGGGCATCCCCCGGCACGGATACGACATCGTGGACACCGACGGCACACCGATCGGGCAGGTGACCTCCGGAACCATGTCGCCCATGCTCAAAATCGGCATCGGTCTGGGCTATGTGCCGACCGCTTTTGCCACCCCCGGCACCGAGATCGGCATCGCCGTCCGCGGCCGCAACCTCCGCGCCCGCGTGGTCAAACCGCCTTTTTATAAGAAGTAGAGTACCAGCGCGTCTTTGCTTAGACTGTTCTTAGAGAACCATCGCGCCTTTTTGTAAAAAGGCGCCCCAAAAACTTTTGTGCTTCTCTTTGCAGGGCAAAAATTCTTGCAGAACGCTCTTTTTAGGGAGCATCTATTTGCCGCTCAAGCGAGCTTGGCATCAAATAGATACCCCCTAAAAAGCATTCCCTGCGGGAATGTTTTCGCCCTGAAAACTTTCTCTGTTTTAATAGGTTCTTCCGAAATAATATTCGCTCGCAAATTTGTCTGAAACCATAATACGCTGTTGTAGAATGTGTTTTCAGGGCGATCACATTCGCCTGTGGGCGAATGCGTCTTGTTTTTCATGTCCCGCCCCAAGCTCGCTTGGGAGGGCAGGGGGCATGAAAAATAAGACGAAGTCTCGGAGAGATGATCTCCCTGTAAAGACAAGTAGAAAAGTTTTTGGGGCGGCTTTTTACAAAAAGCCGCGATGGTTCTCTAAGAACAGTTAAAGCAAAGACGATTTGCGCCGCTTTCTAAAAGCGACAGTTAGAGACTGAAAAAACATCGAAAAAAAACCTTTACCTTTGGGGCGTTTAAGAGTTTGTTCGTATGCTGATTCTGTTGGGGCTGTTGTCGCTGTTGGTCTTTGTGGTGCCGATGCGGTGGAAGTATGGGCTGACCCTCGGGGTGGTCGGTGCGGGTGCGTTGGCGGGAATTGCCGTCGGGGTGGCTTCGCTAAGTGGCATCATCCAACAATGCGGGCTTCTTTTTTACCCGGCTTTTGTGCCGGTCGATGGGTTGTCGGCGATTTTTCTGCTGATTATTTGCGTGGGCGCCGTCGCGGTGACCCTCTACGCCCGGGATTACCTGAAGCCCTATACCTCAAAGAAATCGCCCGTTCATTTCTCCTTGCATTACACCGCGCTGGTGTGGATGTTTCTGTCGATGATCGGCGTGGTGCTCTGTCGGGACACCTATCCTTTTCTGACCTGCTGGGAGCTGATGACGCTCGCCTCTTTTGTGCTGATTCTCTTCGAGGGAGAGAAGCGGGAGACTCGCCGAACGGCGATCAATTACCTGATTCTGATGCACATCGGCTTTGTCTTTTTGGTCGCCGGATTTGTCGTCTCGTCGCAGGGCGGGCTGTTGGGCGGCTTCGATGGGCTGGCCTCGTATTTTCAAGGGCGTAACCCGATCCCGGTGTTCCTGCTCTTTTTGATCGGTTTCGGCATGAAGGCGGGCATTTTTCCCCTGCACGTCTGGTTGCCTGAGGCGCACCCGGCGGCCCCGTCGCACGTCTCCGCGCTGATGTCGGGGGTGATGATTAAAATGGGGGTTTATGGCATCCTGCGGGTGGTGGCGGCCATCGACACCGGCCTGCAAACGGTCGGAATTATCCTGCTTTGTACAGGCATTGTCACCGCGCTGTGGGGTATTGTGCAGGCGTCCTTGCAAAACGACCTGAAAAAATTGCTGGCCTATTCCAGCATCGAAAACATAGGCATTTTGTTTATCGGCATCGGCTCCGCCGCTTGGGGACTGTCGGTCGGCAACACACCGCTCGCCG
The DNA here is from genome assembly GCA_031262465.1 of Rikenellaceae bacterium. Classification (GTDB taxonomy): domain Bacteria; phylum Bacteroidota; class Bacteroidia; order Bacteroidales; family Rikenellaceae; genus JAJQAW01. Next base: position 8,038 of record JAISHQ010000082.1, on the reverse strand, counting down.
TGCTGGGCATGGCCGGTGCGCTGTTGCACACGGTGAACCATTCTCTGTTCAAACCGTTGTTGTTCATGAGTGCCGGGGCTGTCTACACGGCCACGCACACACGCAATTTGGACGAGTTGGGCGGCCTGTCGCAACGGATGCCGATCACCACCGCCCTGTTTTTGGTCGGCTCGGTGGCCATCTGCGCCCTGCCGCCGCTCAACGGCTTTGTTTCAGAGTTTCTGATCTACCTCGGCCTGCTTCGGTCGGTGGCCATGGAGTCCGGGATCATCTGGGCGGTGGGTGCCATGCTCGCGCTGGCCTTGGTCGGCGGGGTGGCTATCTTGGTCTTTAGCAAAGCGTTAGGAATCGGCTTTTTAGGGGCACCCCGGAGCGTCAAAGCCTCTCACGCCTCGGAGGTCGGCGGGCTGATGCTCTCGGCGCAGATGATTCCGCTGGCCGGGATGGTACTGATCGGCCTCTTTCCGATTTTTATCACCCGGACGATGATTTCGGTCGTCTTGGAACTCTTTTCGGCCGATTTCTCGCAGGTGGGAACCATCAGCCTGTGGAGCGGTAACTTTCAGATGCTCAGCCGGGTGATGTTTGTCCTGCTGGGCTTGATCGTCCTGCTTTGGTTCTTGCGCCGCCAAACCGCTCGCCGCAAGGTGATCGCCGAGGGGCCAACTTGGGGGTGCGGTTTTACGGCACCTAATGCCCGGATGCAATACACCGGCGAGTCGTTCTCCGAAGGGTTGCAACACCTGACCAACTCGCCGACCAACGCGCGCTCGTTCAAAAACCGGCGCGCGGGAGCCGCTGTTCCGAAGGATGAGATTTTTGCCACCGAGCGTGAATTCGGCGTTCGCCACAAGGACCGCATCGACCGCATCGTCTCCGAGCGGTGGGTCTACCTCGTGCGGAAGCTCAATGCCCGGCTGGCCTTGTTCCAAACCGGCAGGATCAACCACTATGTCCTGCACGCCTTGTTGTTTTTGGCCTTTGTTTTTCTGTTGACTTGGATCGGATGGATATGATCGCACTTCTCTTCATACTGATCGCCTCGGCGGGGTTGATGGGGATCATCAACCGCACCCGGGCGTGGCTCTCGGGGCGGCAGGGGATTCGTTTCGACCAGCACCTGCGCAACGTACACCTGCTCCTGCGCAAAGGGGCTGTGTACAGCACGACCTCCGGATTCCTTTTTCGGCTGGCTCCGCTGGTCTATTTGGCGGCGATTGCCACGGCGACCTTGTTCGTTCCGCTGGGCGACTATCCGGGGCTGTTTCATTTTGAGGGCGATGTGGTGGTTTTTGCCTATCTGCTGGCCCTGTCGCGCTTTTTGCTGATCCTCGGCGCGTTGGACACCGGCAGTTCGTTCGAGGGAATGGGTGCCAGCCGCGAGGCACTCTATGGCGCGTTGGTTGAGCCGGCTATGTTTCTGATCTTCGGCACATTGGCCCTAATGACGGGCTATACGAGCTTCAGCTCCATTTTTCTCGCCCTGCGCGCCGGGTCGGTCGAAACGATCGTCGTGACCCTGCTTTTGGGCTATGTGACGATCAAACTGATTCAGATCGAGGGGGGCCGGATGCCTTTGGACGATCCGCGCACCCACTTGGAGCTGACCATGATCCACGAGGTGATGATCTTGGATTACAGTGGCTTCGACTTGGCTCTGATCCACATCGGCAGTTGGCTGAAAATGGGGATGCTGGCCACGCTGGCAGGAGGGATCATCGCCTCGACTATTCCTTATAAGGGCATGACGGTCGCCGTGATTTTTCTGTTGGTCGTGTTCATCGGGGGGTATATCGGGCTGGCGGAGTCGTTCCGGGCACGCAACCGGATGAACAAAAACGCCGCCTACATCCTGACCACCGTCTCCATGGGGTTGTTTGCCTTCTTGTTGGTCTATATCATGACGTTAAATATTATCCTTGAATAAACCGAACCGATGCTTTTCGCGCTGATTATCTTGTATGTGGTGACGCTCTTTTACCTCTCGGTGACCGACCGCTTCCGCCATTATGCCTCGCTGATCGCTCTTCAGGGGTGGATTCTCTTTGGGATCGCCCTCCTGCGGCTCCACTCGATCCATTGGGGCGAATTGCTCTTTGTGCTGGCCGAGACGCTCATTTTCAAGGCCTTGATCGTCCCCTATATGCTCCGGCGGATCATCCGCAAGACGGGGGTGGCGCGGGTTCACGAAAATTCGGTGACCGGCGTGAGTTCCCTGTTGCTCTTTGTGGCCGGGCTATTGGTCAGCGCGGGGATCGCCTATTCGATCGCCGACACGACGGTCAACGTCGTCTTTTTTGCCGTGGCCGTCTACGCTGTGCTCTGCGGGTTGATCCTGATTACCACCCACAAACGCATTTTTTCGCACCTGATCGGCTTTTTGGTCATCGAAAACGGGGTCTTTCTCTTTTCGCTGGCCGTCGGGGTCGAGATGCCGATGTTGGTCAGTGTGGCCATGTTGCTCGATATTTTGATGAGTGTGTTGATGCTTGGCGTCTTTTTCAGCAAGTTAGGCGAGCGCATCCGCAACCTCACTTCCGACGAACTCACCCTGTTGAAAGATTGATCCTGCCATGACCCTCGCTTACCTCCTGATCCTCCTCGCGCTGTTGACCGCCGTCGCTTGTTCGCCCGACCGGCAACGGGTGACCGCCTTTTCCGCGCTCTTTTACGGGGTACAGTTGCTCTTTGCCCTCTGGGCGATTACGGAAGCGCGTGGCACGGATGCGCTGATTTACTTCACCTTCGACCACCTCGGCACCCTCTTTCACCTGCTCACGGCAATCATCGCCCCGGTGGTTTTTTACCAGAGCCTCAAATACTTGGATACGGAGAGCGTCCGCGAGTTTCGACTCTATAACTTGGCCCTGATCCTGCTCTGTGTGACCGTAACCGGGGTCTATTACGCCAACAACGCGGCCATGACGTGGATTTTCCTCGAAGCGACCACGCTGGCCACCGCCATGCTGGTCTACCACCGGCGGACGGTGCGCAGTTTGGAGGCCACGTGGAAATATGTCTTTGTCTCCTCGGTCGGGATCGCCGTCGCCTACCTCGGGATTTTGATGCTGAGCACCGCCGTCACCGGTCAACAGGGGCTTTCCTACTCGCACCTGCGCTGGGCTGTGGCCTCGGCCAATCCGCTCTACATGAAGATGGCTTTTCTGCTGATCCTGACCGGATACAGCTGTAAAATGGAGGTTTTCCCGCTCTATACCGTCGGGGTCGATGCCAATTACGCCGCGCCGACACCCGCTTCGGCCTTGATCTCCACAGCGTTGGTCAATGCCGGATTCGTCTCCTTTTTCCGGGTTTATCAGGTGATGGAGGCCTCCGAAATTTATGCTTGGGCCAAAAGCGTGTTGTTGATTACCGGCATCCTTTCGGTGGCGATCGGAGCGATCTACCTGCGTCGCACCAACAATTTCAAACGTTTTTTGACCTATTCCACCGTCGAAAATTTGGGCATCGTGCTGATCGGTCTTGGCCTCGGCGGCTGGGGCGTTTTTGCCGCGCTCTTCCACCTATTGGTTCACTCGCTCCTGAAATCGGGGCTTTTCATGCAGATGGCTCAGGTCGGTCGCTTTTTTGGCACCTATCGGATGAACCGCCTCGGCGGTTACCTCGCCCTCTATCCCTTGGGCGGCGGGGTGATCCTGATGGGCCTCATCGGTCTGTTGGCTTTCCCGCCCTCGGGGCTTTTTGTCTCGGAGTTGATCGTCATGGGCGGGTTGGTTGCCGGAGGGCATTGGGTTGTTCTGACGCTCTTTGTCCTCTTGGTTGTGGTCATCCTCTATACCCTCTGCCGTCGCTTTCTCGGCCTGCTTTTTCGGCCGACCGCCCTTCGGGAGGTCAACGTTTTTCGCACTGACCGGGTAGCCACGGGGTTGCAATTCGGCCTGATCGGCTGCGCGCTCGTGTTGGGGATTGTCCAGCCTCGCGGGATTGTTGAATTTATCCACGCTATTCTTGCCGGCCTATGAACACTTGGTGCATAACCCCCCATACCCAAAACCGGATACCGATCGAGGCCATTCCGGTGCTCTCCTACGCGCAATTTTACGCCGATGTGCAGGAGTTGCTGGGCAACGAATCGTTCCACCCCGCCCACTATTTCGGCGTTCCCGACGGGCGCGAGGTGCGGTTTTACTGCCTGCTGTTGGACGACCGGACGGCCCAGGTGTGGGTCGCCTCGTGGCGGTCGGACGACGATCAGCCGGGGGAGTACCCCTCGCTGACCGCCTTGTTTCCGGCCATGCACCCGTTCGAGCGGGAGATCACCGAGCTTTTTGGCCTGTCGTTCACGGGCAATCCCTTTGATAAACCCTTGCGCTTTGCTCGCGAGCGGTGGAATCCGCTTCAGACGATCAACGATTATCCTTTTTATCGGATCGACTCGCCCTCCCTGCACGAGGTCAATGTGGGGCCTATCCACGCGGGAATCATCGAGCCGGGGGCGTTCCGTTTTATCTGCAACGGCGAGCAAATTCTCCACTTGGAGATCGTCTTAGGCTACCAACACCGGGACTTGGAACGCGCTATGGTGCAGACTACTAACCGCCTGCGTCAGGTCGTGCTGGCCGAATCCATCGCGGGCGACAGCACCATTTCCCACACGTGGGCTTATGCCCGGCTGATCGAGGGGTTGGCCGAAATGCCCGTCCACAGTCAATTGGAGCGGGAGCGGTCGATCGCTCAGGAGTTGGAGCGAATTGCCATTCACCTCGGCGACACGGGGGCATTGTGCATGGATGTCGGTTTTCAGTTGGGGCAGGTGGCTTGCGAAGCCCTGCGCACGTTGGCGATCAACACCACCCAACGCCTGTGTGGCAACCGTTTTGGCCGGACGCTGATCCGTCCCGGCGGTACCCGTTACCCGCTGACCGAGACCCTGCGAGCCGCTATCATCGACAACGTCAAAGAGATACGCCGCCGCTATACCGAAGTGTGCGAAGACCTTCTTTCGACCCCCTCGGTTTTGGGGCGATTCGAGGAGTGCGGAAAGGTCTCCCGGCAACAGATGGCCCGCATCGGAGCCGTCGGCCCTGCCGCCAGAGCCTCCGGTCTGCCGCGCGACATCCGCCAAAGCCACCCTTATGGGGCATACACCGAAGCCGAATTTGCCTTCACCCCGGTGCTCTTGGAAACCGGCGATGTGCTGGCGCGCACGCAGATGCGTTACCACGAGACGTTGCAGTCGATCCACCTGATCCTCCACCTGTTACGCGACGTGCCGGAGGCCTCCCTGCCCCTGCCCGACACCACAACGGAGCTAATGCCCAACTCGCTCTGCTTCTCGTTGATCGAGGGGTGGCGCGGCGAAATTTGCCACATCGGTCTGACCGACGCCCGAGGCGAACTCTCTTATTATAAGGTGAAAGACCCCTCCCTGCACAATTGGTACGCCCTCTCACTCGCCGTGCGCGGCGCCGGAATCTCCGACTTCCCTGTCAACAACAAGAGCTTCAACCTCTCCTACTGCGGCCACGATCTCTGATTTGAAATATTGGGCATATTGACCTTTTTAGTATGTAGCGGGTCAGATGGGGGGATGGCATGGTCGCCTTTAATGTGGGCTATCGGGTGAAACTGTCTCAGAGGGACGTGTCCACTCGACGTTGTCGATGCTGCAAAAGCCGAGGCGATGAAATTATTCAACAGGTAATAGTTGTTATTTAATATATTATAGTTATATTTGCGCTGTAATAAACTATATATCGGCGGTTATGAATTTGTACTTATTGACAGACACGGCTCTTATCGAGGGGCTCGGAGGGAAACTCCGAGAACTTCGGATCGAGGCGAATGTGACTCAGAGCGAATTGGCCACGGCGGCAGGCGTGGGTATATCGACGATTCGGGAGGCCGAAAAAGGGAGCAACATCTCGCTTGCTAAATTAGTGCGTATTTTACGGGCACTCAGGCAATTGGATATTTTGGAGCCTTTCTTCGCTCCGAAGCCCGTCAGCCCGATAGCTATGGCCAAAGCGCAAGGGGCAATCAAACCACGTAAACGGGTAAGGAAATGATAACGGTTGCAAGAGTGATGCTTTGGGGCGACTTTGTGGGCGCCGTGCTGTGGGACGAGGCAAGTGGGATGGCCTCGTTTGAGTACGACCGTGCGTTTCTGTCCAAGGGATTGGATATTTCACCCATTCAAATGCCAATTACTGCGCCACGCATCTATTCGTTCGGTGGGCTGTCGAGAGACAGTTTTATGGGACTACCCGGGCTGTTGGCCGACTCACTGCCCGATGCTTATGGCAAGGCGATGCTCGACCGCTGGTTGGCGTTCAACTCTCGCACAGCGGCAAATCCCGTCGAGAGGCTCTGCTATCAGGCCAATCGGAGTATGGGGGCGTTGGAGTTCGAGCCAGCGCAACGTATCATAGAGAACGACAGCGAGCAGATAGAGATAGCATCGCTCGTCGAGGTGGCACGGCAGGTGTTGGAACACAAAAAGGAGCTTCACGTCGATTTCGGCGACAACGCCACTCAAAGCATATCGACTATTATCAGCGTTGGAACTTCGGCAGGTGGCGCGCGGGCCAAGGCGGTGATTGCCTTTAATGAACAAACGGGCGATGTCCGCTCAGGGCAGATTGCCGCGCCCGAGGGGTACAGCCATTGGTTGCTGAAATTAGACGGCGTAACCAACAGCGCACTTGGCGACCCAAAATTTTACGGCTTGATAGAATATGCCTATTACCGAATGGCGACTGCGGCGGGAATCAATATGACCGAGTCGCGCATCTTGCAGGAGGGCAACAGGAGCCACTTTATGACTCGCCGTTTCGACCGCATCGGGGCCAACGAAAAACTGCATACTCAAACCCTCTGCGGGCTGGCGCATTTCGACTATCGAATGCCGAGGGCCTATTCCTATGAGCAGTTGTTCGAGGTTATGCGCCGACTAAAATTACCTTATAACCAGCAGGAACAGATGTATCGCCGAATGATCTTCAACGTGGTGGGGCGCAATCAGGACGACCACACCAAAAACGTGTCGTTTCTGATGAACCCTCGAGGCGAATGGTCGCTCTCGCCTGCCTATGACGTGTCGTGGGCCTATAACCCTGTGGGCGAGTGGACTTCGCGGCATCAGATGTCGATCAACAACAAGTGGAACGACATCACGCGCGCCGATTTGATTGAATTTGCCCGCCGAAGCGACATCGACAAACCCACCGAAATCATCGAACAGGTTGCGGATGCCGTTTCGCTCTGGCCTCAAATCGCCACCGAACTCTCGATCCCCGCACCGCAAATTGACGCTATCGAAAAGACACTGAGATTGGAGATACAATCAAACTCATTCTGATTTTTGTTGAGCAACAGCGAAAAGTCGTTCCGGTTTTTGTAATTTGTACATAACTAACAAGAAAGACTACCATGGAAAAAACTGCATTTTGGGAATTGAAGACATGGAAAGAACACGCCAAGCGAAACCTCTTATCGTGCGTTGGTTGCGGAGAACTGTATTAACAGATAGAAGAATGACAGCTCTTAACAAGTATTTGATTGAACAAACTAATATTATTGACAACCTCAGGAGCAATATGGAGTTGGACAAAGCCTTGCAATTATGCAAACAAGTCTCAACTCACCTCTCTTTACACCCGCAATTTAATCCTGTTACACTGCAAATTAACACCTATTTGCACTTCTTGAACGTTAGTGCCGCGGTCTATTTGTGCATAGGCGATTTCGATTCTACTTCGCGTCTTGTTTCCGCATTTGATAGAGTTGCTAATGGTAATATCATTGATAATTTGATAATCTACTCGCATTTAAACATAGTCGTAGAGCTACATATTAAATTGAGTAGTTATGGTATTCCTATGAAGATAGTAGATCGTATTCTTCCCTCCATAACAGAACCATACTGGCGCGGGTTATTTTTGTTGAAAAAAGGCTTTGTTGAAATACATCAATCACCGAACGTATTTACTATAAACTCTTTGTGTGAAGCATTAAAAGAAGCCAATGCCTCGGGCGATAACTCTTTGATAGCACAAGTATATATAGGATTAGCCCG
>JAISHQ010000092.1 GCA_031262465.1 Rikenellaceae bacterium | reverse complement strand
TGTATCGGCTTGGAAATCTGTTGAATCTTGTCGATCAACTCCTGTTTTTTCAGCTGGCCTTTGATGCCAAGACCCTTGCCGATTTCACGCAATTCGACAAGCGTTTTGCCGTCTAAATTCACTTCTTGCATATAAAAAAATGGTTGTATTCTCTGCGGATTGTTTCGTACTCCGGACGGAGTACGTACTCGATTTGTTCGTGGGAACTCGCAAATATACGTCTAATTTTCGGAGCGACAAAAATTTAAAGGGATTTTTCGTGCAAAAACAAAAAAGAAAGAGGCCGCAGTATTGTCTGCGGCCTCTGTTTTTTTTGCTCCTCAAGTAGGACTTGAACCTACGACCCCCTGATTAACAGTCAGGTGCTCTAACCAACTGAGCTATTGAGGAGTGTTTTTTATCTTTTGCTTTCCGGTCTCCCTGTCCTCTAACGAGGGGTGGGAGCCTTTTTGCGAGGGCAAAGATAACCGCACTTTTTTATTCGTGCAAGAGTTCGGCTTACTTTTTTTAAAGTTTTTTTAGCGTTTATCATTCGCTCTCGTGGCGATCCGGCTCGAAATCGGGTTCGGTGAAGGCGTTTTTTCCGCCCAGCCCGAATTGCAGGTAGGTGATCGGAAGCCCCTCGCTGAGGTAACGCGCCTCGTAAGCCGTTTTGACCGAGAGGGTTTCGTCGGCCAGCCCCGTGCCATAAATGTCGGCGTTGGCGACGGTGAGCGGCAGGTCGTTGGCGGCGATGACCGCGCGGGTGTACTCGTGGAGGCGTTGCGAGTCGGTTTTCAGGTGGATCGTCCCGCCCGGCTTCAGAAAACGGGCATAAAGGGCGAGGAAGCCCGGCGCGGTGAGCCGTTTTTTGGCGCGCCCTTTTTTGAGCTGGGGGTCGGGGAAGGTGATCCAAATCTCGTCGACCTCGCCGGGGGCAAAAAAGGAGTCGATGAACTCGATTCGTGTCCGCAGAAAGCCCACGTTGGCGAGTTGAAGCTCGTGGGCGGTCTTCGCTCCGCGCCACATCCGGGCCCCTTTGATGTCGACCCCGATGTAATTGATCGCCGGGTTACGCTGGCCGAGGGCGACCGTATATTCGCCCCGCCCGCAACCCAACTCCAAGCAGATCGGTTGTTCGTTGCCGAAGAAATCGGCGCGCCAACGCCCTTTCAGCGGGTGATCGCGGTGAAAAATCGACTCAAACTCGGGCTGTACCAAGCAGGAAAAGGTCTCGTTCTCCTGAAAACGGCGGATTTTATTCTTTCCCATGAATTGTTATGGTGTTGTTATTCCGATGCCTACCCCGATGACGGCATCGACCGGTGTTTCGGGCATCAGGGGCGTAAACCGAAAGCGATATAGACCCGGGCGATTCAGCACCACCCCGGTGCGGTAAACGACCTCGGCATCGGTGTAAGTCAGCGAGGTGGCCTTTTTTTCTTTAGCCTCGGGCGGGTAGGCGACCGATAGCGTGTCGCGCCAAACGAGGCTGTCCGGGGTGAGGGTCTCCAAGACGAAATCCAACCGGTCGAAGTCGAAATCGTTGCGAAAGCGAACCAAAGCCGTGAGGCTTTGCTCGAACACCGTATCCCGGTTCTCGTAAAGGACAATCGCAGGCTGAGCCGCGCTCCAACTGCCGGGTGTGACATCCTGAACGATCTGGTGTCGATTCCAACTCCAGCTCCAAGAACACGAGGTCAGCCCGAGGGCAAGGGCCGCGACAAGAAAAAAGGCTTTGTTACTCTTCATTTTGCGGTTTGCGAGGGCGGTTGCGATTATTGCGCCGAGGGTTGCGGTTGCGGTTGTTGTTTCCGTTTCCGTTTCCATTGCCATTTCCGTTTCCGTTTTCATTGCCCTCCGAGCGATTTTCCGACTTGGCCTCTCGGGCTTCTCCGTTGCCTGCGCCGCGTGGCGGGCGGTTGTTGCGCGAAGGCCTTCCACCGTTGTTCGATTCTGAAGCGGCGGAACCATTTTCGTTTTTCTCCCGTTTTTGGTTGCCGTTTTCCTCCGATTTACCGCCGCCCGTGCCGTTGTTGTTGCCCCGTCCACGGCCTCGTCTCCGGCCACCGGAAGCGCGTTTTTCCGCGTCGAAACGGGTGATGCTGTCCTCGCCGACCACGTTCAGGAAGTCCGGAACAGGCTCCGCCGGAGCTGTTTTCTGCTCCTCGATTTTTTCGACTTTCTTGCCCTGTTTGTTCAGGCGGATGATCTCCTTGACCCGCTCGATCGAGAGCGGAATCTGTACACCCACCCCGTGCGGAGAGGGGCTGAAATACATGATGCGCCCGAAAATATCGTTTTTCACGTGGAAATAGCTCCCGTCGATCGCCTCCAGCGGGTTGTATATGCGCGGAAACTCTTTGCGGGCATCCATATAGGCATCGACCTCATAGATCAGGCAACACTTCAATTTACTGCACTGCCCGGCTAACTTTTGGGGGTTGAGCGAGATTTCCTGCATCCGCGCCGAATTGGTGGTCACGGAGACAAAATGGCTGATCCACGAGGCACAACACAGCTCGCGCCCGCAGGCCCCGATGCCGCCGATCAGCCCGGCCTCCTGCCGCGCACCGATCTGTTTCATCTCGACCCGAATCCGGAACCGTTCGGCAAAAATCTTAATCAGCTCCCGGAAGTCGACCCGTTCGTCGGCGATGTAATAAAAAATAGCCTTGATCCGGTCGCCCTGATACTCCACATCGCCGATTTTCATGTCCAAACCGAGGTCGGCGGCAATTTGCCGCGCCTCGATCATCGTTTGGTGCTCCAGGCCGATGGCCTCCTGCCACCGCTCGATGTCATAGGGTTTGGCCTTGCGGTAAATTTTTTTGAACTCGTTGCCTGCCGGGGTGAAGCCGTTGCGCTTCATCTGGCGGTAGACCAAATCGCCGGTCAGCGAGATGATCCCGATGTCGTGCCCCGGTGAGGACTCGACGGCCACCACGTCGCCCTTTTTGAGTTCCAGCCCGTTGACGTTTTTATAGTATCCTTTGCGGGTGTTTTTGAAGCGCACCTCAAAAATATCGTCCGGCAGGTTGTGGGGCATCTCGCCCAGCCAATCGGTCACGTTGAGTTTTTGGCCGCCCTGACAGACAGAAATTTCGACCTGGCCGTCGCCCGTGTCGCAAAAACAGCATCCGCGCCCGATGTCGGTGATACAATTATGTTTAGAACAATTTTTACAGCTCATGGGTTCTATGTTAGGAGAAGCAAAGGTAACGGTTTCTTGTTGACTTTCCTAATGTGTAGAATTGGTATGTGTTTTGAATAATAGAGGTCAAAATAAAATAAAAACGTACATTTGCACGATGAAACAGGAAAGAGACACGATGGAAAATACTGGTGCCGAAGAGTTTACGGGCACACAGCCCAATTTCGAGGCCGACACTCAATTCGAGGGCGATGGCGGAGCGGCTGACAAGGTGTCAGACAAGGAGTTGGCCGATGCTGTCAATCCGGCACAGGTGGCCGACGAACCCGATTGGAAAGACAAATACGCGCGCCTGTCGGCTGAGTTCGACAACTACCGCAAACGGACGTTGAAAGAGAAGATGGAACTCATCACCACCGGCGGCGAAGAGGTCATCAAGGCCATTCTGCCCGTGTTGGACGACATGGATCGGGCTGTCGAGGCGATAGATCGCTCGGACGACATCGACTCGGCCCGCAAGGGGATGCACCTGATCTATCAAAAGCTCATCGACACGCTCAAACAGCGCGGGGTCAGCGAGATCGTCTCCACCGGCGAGGCTTTCGATACCGACCTCCACGAGGCCATCACCCGTTTCCCGTCGGAAGACCAAAAAGGGAAGGTGATCGACACCGTGCAGAAAGGCTATAAGCTGAAAGACAAGGTGATCCGTTTCAGCAAAGTCGTTGTGGGCGAATAATAAGGAAGGAATAATTTTCATGGCAAAAAGAGACTACTACGAGGTATTGGGCGTTTCCCGCGAGGCCACGGCCGACGAGATCAAAAAGGCCTACCGGCAGGCGGCGATCAAATACCACCCCGATAAAAACCCGGACGACAAGGATGCCGAAGAGAAATTCAAGGAGGCGGCCGAGGCCTATGACGTGCTCAGCACCCCCGACAAAAAAGCGCGTTACGACCAATTTGGCCACGCCGGTATGTCGGGTGCGGCTGGCGGTGGTGGCGCAGGCGGCTTCGAGGGCTTTGGCGGCGGCTTCACCATGGAGGATATCTTTGGCCGCTTCGGTGACATCTTCGGCGGCCATTTCGGCGGCTTCGGCGGTTTTGGCGGCGGAGGTCAGCAGGGGGGTAAACGGGTCAACCGAGGCTCCGACCTGCGGATTAAGGTCAAACTGAGCCTCAAAGAGGTTCTCAATGGAACGGAGAAAAAGCTCAAAATCAATAAATTAATCGCCTGCGACCAATGCAACGGCTCGGGCGCACGTACCCCCGAGGGGATCAAAACCTGCCCGACCTGCAACGGCTCGGGCTATGTGAGCCAGGTGGTCAACACCTTTTTCGGGGCGACACAAGCCACGCAGGTCTGCCCGCAGTGCCGGGGCGAGGGGACGATCATCACCGATCCCTGTCCCAAGTGCCATGGCGAGGGCGTTGTCAAGGGCGAAGAGGTGGTGACGATCAAAATTCCGCCCGGCGTGGGCGAGGGGATGCAACTCACCGTGGCCGGCAAAGGCAACGCGGCGCGCCACGGCGGGGTCAACGGCAACCTCTTGGTGCTGATCGAAGAGGAGGACGATCCGAACTTTGTCCGCGACGGCAACGACCTGATTTACAACCTCAATATTTCGATTCCGCAGGCCGTTTTGGGCGACAGTGTCGAAGTGCCGACGGTCGATGCCAAGGCCAAGATCAAGATCGAACCGGGCACCCCGACGGGCAAGGTGTTGCGCCTGAAAGGCAAGGGGATGCCGGATATAAACGGCTATGGCAAAGGCGATTTGCTGGTCATCGTCAACGTCTACATCCCGAAATCGGTCTCCGCCGAGGAGAAGAAGTTGGTCGAACAACTCAAAGAGGCCAAGAGCTTCCGCCCCTCCGCTGGCAAAAACGAACAGAACATCTTCGACCGAATGCGCAACTTTTTTCGGTAAACCGACTGCGTTCCAGACGATTTCATCAAAAAAAATCGGAGCCTTTCCATGCTGAAAGGCTCCGGTTATTTTTTTGTGGCAATAGGACACGCCTTACATTCCCGCGGTGCGTTTGGCTTCCATGAGGATGGTGAAGGCGCGGTGGATGTCTTCGTCGCCGATGACCACGGTAAATTCGTTGGTGGTGCTGATGACCTCGGTGATGTTGATGTTGTCCCAGGCTAACTCCTTGAAAATGTAGTAATAAACCCCCGGACAGATCGTGTTTTCGACCGGCAATTTGACCGTGATCGACGAGAGGTTGTCCGTCCGCGCGATCAGCTTTTCGTCGGAGAAAATTTCGTCGACCAGCGCGGGTATCGAATTGCTGACGACCAGCGTCGTCTCGTAAATCCCCTGCGAGAAGGTGCAAAACACGTCTTTCATGTTGCGGATGCGGTCGAGCAGAATCGCCTGTTTCTCAAAAAGCGTGTTTGAATTGGCAAAAGCAATATCGGCCAGGTTCGAGCGGACGATGATGTCGCCGATGTTCTCGACCACCTTTTTGAATTTCATGGTCGACATCAGCTCCAGCCGGGGCACCAGCCGGTTCAGGGCCATGATGACCGCGCTGTCGTTGACCTCTTTGCCGACCTTCTTTTCGATGTCCGGTTTCAGCTGGCGAGCCAGCGCCGAGAGGTTGATAAGCCCTTCGACGAGCGCACTTTCCAGAAAAGGCTTCTTTTTAATAACCTCCTCGACTGCGTTGGGGATAGTAAGCATGGCGTTTTTATTTTAACATTCGATTTCTTTTTTAAACATTTTGTGGTTCGTGCAAAATCAGCTATCTTTGCCGCACGCTTGAAAAAAGCGTGTTTTTCGACAATTGTCGATAAAATATTACATCACAAAAGAACTGTTACAAATAACGCGATTTATTTCGGAGAATCCAAATATTTTAACACTTTTTTGTGAAAAAACAAACAAGAGGATAGAAAATAGACGTGATTGGTAAAAATATGATTAAAGTATTGAAATTTGGCGGCACATCGGTCGGCTCGGCAGAAAATATGCGCAAGGTCGCCAACATCATTCGCCGCGAGGGGTCGACACTGACAGTCCTGTCGGCGATGTCCGGAACCACCGATGCGCTGGTTAAAATTTGCGCGCTGGCCAAACAGGGTCAGCAAAAGGGCGTTCCGTCAATCGTCGAGGGGCTGGTGCAAAAATACACCACCTGCATCGACGGGTTGTTGACCGGCGAGCGGCGGCAGGCGGCCATGGATCGGATGAACGAGGTCTTCGAGCGAATCCACCGCGAAGCGCAACAATATGGCCCCGGTGCATCGGACAAAGTGATTCAGGCGCAGGGCGAACTGCTGACCTCCTTTATTTTCAACCAATATCTGAGCGAAGAGGGTGAGCGGTCGGCTCTGCTGAATGCCCCCGAATTTATGCTCTCCGGCGCGGACGGCAAGGTCGATCAGGCTCAGCTCAAAGCGATTCTGGGCGCGCAGACCCAAGCCCCGGACACCTATTATATTACGCAAGGCTTTATCTGCACCAACGACAAGGGGCAACTCGACAACCTCGGCCGGGGTGGAAGCGATTACAGCGCCGCGCTGATGGGGGTGGCTATCGGGGCCGACGAGGTGCAGATTTGGACCGACATCGACGGGATGCACAACAACGACCCCCGCTATGTCGAAAAAACCTATCCGATCCGCCACATGACCTTCGACGACGCGGCGGAGTTGGCCTATTTCGGGGCAAAAATCCTGCACCCCTCGACCATTCAGCCCTGCAAGGAGCACGGCATCCCGGTGCGGCTGAAAAATACGATGGATCCAGAGGCTCCGGGCACGCTCATCACTAACGAGGGCGACGATTCGCTCTTCTCGGCGGTGGCGGCCAAGGACAACATCACCGTGATCCGCATCCACTCCCTGCGGATGTTGATGGCCTATGGTTTTCTGCGCAAGGTGTTCGAGATTTTCGAGGAGCATCGCACGTCGATCGACATGATTACCACCTCGGAAGTCTCTGTGTCGCTGACCATCGACAACGACGAACACTTGGAGGCCATTGTGGCCGAGTTGAAGAAGTTGGGCACCATCGAGATCGAACGCGACAATTCGATCATTTGCATCGTCGGCGACCTCGATCACCAAAAAGCGGGCTTGGTTTGGCGCATCAGCGGCAGTCTGAACACCATTCCGGTCAAGATGATCTCCTACGGAGCCAGCCACCGCAGTATGGTGATGCTGATTGCTACCGAAAACAAAATCAAAGCGTTACAAGATATTAACCACGGACTTTTTAACCTCTAAACCGATGATCGGAAGCGCGCGATACACAGAGAGGCTCGGGCAGATACCGACCCCGTTCTATTTCTACGACATGGAGCTGTTGCGGGCGACCCTCGACGCGGTGAGCACCGAGGCGGGTCGGTATGGCTACAAGGTGCACTATGCCCTGAAGGCCAATTTCAACGAGCGCATTGTCACCGAGATGAAGCGGTACGGCCTCGGGGCCGATTGCGTCAGCGGGGGCGAAGTCCGGCGGGCGATCGACTGCGGCATCCCGGCCTCCGACGTGGTTTTTGCCGGGGTGGCCAAGACCGATCAAGAGATTATTTTGGGGTTGGACGAAGGCATTTTTTCGTTCAACTGCGAATCGCGCGAGGAGTTGGAGGTGATTAACGCGCTGGCCGCCCAGCGGGGAAAAATAGCCGATATTGCCCTAAGGATCAACCCCGATGTCGACGCGATGACCCACCAACACATCACGACCGGAAAGGCCGACTCGAAATTCGGCATATCCTATCAGGAGATCGACCAAGTGATCGCCCGGTTGGGTGAGTTGAAGAACCTCAATATCGTCGGGATTCATTTTCACATCGGCTCGCAGATTACCCACATGGAGCCGTTCGAGGCACTGTGCGAACGAGCCAATGCGCTTCAGGATTGGTTTGAGGGTCAGGGGATTAATCTCCGTCACATCAACGTCGGTGGCGGGTTAGGGATCGACTATATTGATCCGTCGGCCAACCCGATCCCCGATTTTGCGACCTATTTTGCCGTCTTCCACAATCGCCTGAAGGTGCGCCCCGGGCAGACCGTCCATTTTGAGTTGGGGCGTTCGCTGGTGGGGCAGTGCGGCGAGTTGCTGACGCGGGTGTTGTACAACAAGGTCACTTCGACAGGGCTTCGCATCGCGCTGGTCGATGCCGGTTTCCCCGACCTGATCCGCCCGGCGCTCTACGGGGCTTCGCACCGGATCGAGAACCTGACTTCGGCCACCGAGCAACGGAAAAGCTACATGGTGGCTGGCCCGATCTGCGAATCGTCCGACATCTTTGCGCGCGGGCTGGAACTGCCCGAAACCCGGCGAGGCGACCTTCTGCGGCTCATGTCCGCCGGAGCCTATGGCCGCGCCATGGCCTCCAACTACAACCTCCGCCCTTTCCCCGCCGAAATTTTCAGCGACGAGTTGTAAAATGGTCAGAAATTACGTAATAATACCTAATATGGAGTAATTTTTGTAGCTTACACGAGTAGAGAAACGAAATAGAGATTAAAATTGTGGGTAGGTGTTGCAATTAGTCAGAATTGTTGTATATTTGCGAATCACTTTTTTTACCCAAGTAAGAAAAACCTTAAACGAAGTAAGTATGACGTTAAACGAAGCAACAAGGCGATCAATTGAAAAATCGACCGGGCTTTCCTATGCCTTTTTGATCGAAAATGATGCTGAGACCATAGATCGAGCCATCGAGAAAAAGATCAAAAAGAAATTGTCGTACAACTTAAAGAAAGATACACGACGTTTAGGCCGAGGATCAGTGTTTGTTGCTTTGAGGCGTTTCTTGTTTTCCGATAACCTCGAAAAGGAACTTAATCGGATTAACAAGTAGAAAGTATGTCGCCTGCCATCGAAAAAAAATTGACGGAACTATATGACACCTATAATAACTCCGTCAAATTGCTCGTCGCTGATATAGAGGCGAGAACCCAACATTTTCCCATAGAGATTTTAAACGAAGTTCGGGCATTCACGGATCATATTGCGCGTTGTTACTTGTCGGAAAAGACGGAAGCCCAACATCTTGAAGAACTCAAGAAAGCCGAAGGCCACATAAAACGCATTACTCTTGATTGTTACAAATACCTCAATATCTATTTATTTGATGAGGTTGCCTATTTCGAAAAAAGAGATATGCGTCATGTTGATCTATCTTTTATTGATAATGGGAAGTTTTATCTAAAGTTTAAGAAACTGAGACGCGAAGCTGTCAATCTTTCACGTGAAGCCAGAAAAACAGAATCCAAGGACAAGCCATTGTCGCTTCAGTTGTATGAAAAAACGTACAACAAATACAACGAGATAGAGCAGTTTATCGACGATAATTCCGATAAATTAGCTTGGGCCAAGAAGAAGTTTTTTAAAAATAATAGTGTTGCAATTCTACTATGGGTTATCCCGATTATTGTTAGTAGTGTCATCACTTGGGTTGTGGCCACCAAGCACGAAAAAACAAAAGAGGAATCGAAGATGGAGATGATAATCCATCCGGAAGACAGCCTTCTTTTAGAACAAGAATAATCTTAGAATACTTCCTGGGCAATTTGGACGATGGTGTCGCTTCGGCCCATGGTGTAGAAATGGAGCACGGGGACTTTGGCCTCGCGCAATTCTTTAGCTTGTTGAACGGCCCAGCGAATCCCCACTTGGCGCACCTCTTCGTTGGTTCGGCAGGCCTCGACCGCCTCGACCAGAGCTTGCGGCAGGTCGACATGGAACGTTTGCGGCAACAGGCTCAACTGCCGCTTGGTCGAGAAGGGTTTCAGCCCCGGAATGATGGGCACCGTGATGCCTGCCGCGCGGCAATCGGCCACGTATTCAAAGTATTTCGCGTTGTCGAAAAACATCTGAGTGACAACGTATTCCGCTCCCGCCTCGATTTTTTGCTTCAGGTAAGCGATGTCCGTCGCCCGGTTGGGAGCCTGCGCGTGTTTTTCAGGGTAACCGGCCACCCCGACGCAAAAATGGGTCGGCATACAGTTGTCGATCTCGCAATCGACATACTCCCCCCGGTTCATCGCGCCGATGTGGCGGATCAGATCGACCGCATAGGCGTACCCCTCGGGGTGGGGGCGGAAGAGGTTCTCGCCCTTCAGGCAGTCGCCGCGCAGGGCCAGCACGTTTTCGATGCCCAAAAATTCCATTTCGATCAACATATCCTCCAAATCGAACTTCGACGAGCCGCCGCAGACGAGGTGGGGCACTGTCTCAATGCCGTACCGCGCCATGATGGCCGCCGAAATGGCCACTGTCCCAGGGCGTTTGCGCACCACGCGGCGTTCCAACAGGCCACCCTCGCGCTCGACGTATTTCACGTCCTCGCGGTGGTAGGTGATGTTGATGTAGGCCGGGTCGAAGGGCACCAGCGCGTCGATGGTGTCGAATATCGAGTTGATGTTCTCCCCCTTGAGCGGGGGAAGCAGTTCGAAGGCGAAACGGGTCTCGCCCGCCGCCTCAGCCTGCCGGATGATGTCGATCACTTTCATAGGTGCAAAGGTAAGAATTTTTAATGAACAAAAGCGAAAAATAGCCTACTGAGGGGGTGGTGCGTGGAATTTCAGGAATAAATCGTTACCTTTAGCGGTCAAACGGAAGGTCATGAAATACTCCCAGGCAGAAGAACAACTCATCGAAGAACAGGGGCAGGCGCTTTTCGCCGCATGCCGGGGCATCGTCAAGGGCGAGGCCGATATGGAGCTGATTAAAAAGGCGTTCTATTTTGCCAAGGATGCCCACGAGGGGGTGCGCCGCAAATCGGGCGAGCCTTACATTGTGCATCCTATCGCTGTGGCGCGCATTGTGTTGGACGAGATTGGTTTGGGGGTCAAATCGGTGGTCGCCTCGCTGGTTCACGACGTGGTCGAGGACACAAACTACACGGTGGAAGACATCGAACACCAATTTGGCGAAAAGATCGCCCGGATGGTTGACGGGCTGACCAAAATTGCGGAGGTTTTTGCCGACACTACCCACGCGACGAAGGACGAGACCTCCCAGCAGGCGGAAAATTTCCGCAAAATGCTCCTGACGCTCTCCGACGATGTGCGGGTGATCCTGATTAAACTGGCTGACAGGCTTCACAATATGCGCACGTTGGGTTCGATGCCGGTGCATAAACAGCTGAAAATCACCTCGGAGACCATGTACCTCTTTGCCCCGCTGGCTCATCGCTTGGGGTTACATTCGGTCAAAACCGAGTTGGAAGACCTTAGCCTGCGCTATCGTTTCCCCGACGAATACCAGCAGATCGAGGGCAAGCTGAAGGCGACCGATGCCTCGCGCAACGAATACATCGACCGCTTCGATGCCCCGATCGTTCAGATACTCAGGGAGAACGGGATAGACTTTGAAATCTCCGGCCGGGTCAAATCGGTCTATTCGATCTGGAAAAAAATGCAGAAAAAGGGGATTCCTTTCGAGGAGGTTTACGATATTTTTGCCATCCGCATCGTTTTCAAATCGACCCCGCTGATCCCCGAAAAATCGCAGTGCTGGCACATCTACTCGCTGATAACCGATATTTATAAGCCCAAGCCCGACCGCATCCGCGACTGGGTCAACATCCCCAAAGCCAACGGGTATGAGGCCCTGCACTGCACCGTCATGGGGCCGGACGGCGATTGGGTCGAGGTGCAAATTCGCTCCGAGCGCATGGAGGCGATTGCCGAACGGGGGTTTGCCGCCCATTGGAAATACAAGGAGGAGCAGTGGAGCAAGGGCGAGGGCGAATTGGACAAGTGGATCAAACAGATCCGCGAAGCGCTGAACAGCCCCACGGAGAACGCCGTGGAGTTTCTCGACAACTTCAAAATGAACCTCTACACCTCGGAGGTCGTCGTCTTTACCCCCAAAGGCGAACAGCGCATCCTGCCGCAGGGAGCCACCGCGCTCGATTTTGCCTATGAAATTCACTCCAAAATCGGCAGTTCGGCGGTCGGAGCGAAGATCAACCACGACATGGTTCCGATCTTTACTCCCATCCATTCGGGCGACCAAATCGAGATCATCACCTCGCGCTCCGTCACCCCGCAACCCGAGTGGTTGGAACACGTGGTGACAGCCAAAGCCAAAACCGGGATCAAAAACTTCCTGAAACGGGACAAGCAGAACAACATCGAGAACGGCATGGCGATCTTCGAGACGAAGATGCGCGAATTTGGCATCCATCCCAGCGCGCGCGTCTTCCGCAAGCTATTGCCAGCCTACCAGAGCACGACCAAAGACGAGTTTTACAGCAAGTTAGCTACGGGGATTATCAACCTGAACGGGGTCGAGAAAATCCTGCGCCAAAACGCCGCCAGCAAGATCATTAAATATTGGACGCTGCAATTCCCCAACCCGTTCAAGTCGCGCAACAACGATCGGAAACGCCCATCGGCCGCCCCGAAAGAGGAGGAGCCGGAATACCGTTACTCCATCGCCGAGTGTTGCAACCCCATTCCGGGCGATCAGGTGTTGGGCTACAAGGATGAGGCCGACCACATCAACGTCCACAAAAAAAGTTGTCCGGTGGCCGTTCGGCTGGCCGCCCAGCACGGCGAGAACATCGTCGAGGCCAAATGGTCGGGGGTCAAGGAGGTATCTTACCTGACCCACATCGAATTGCGCGGGATCGACCGCATCGGCATCACACTCGACATCGCCAAAGTCGTCTCCGACGAGTTGCGTGTCAATATGCGCGAGCTGAAATTGCAGAGCCACGACGGCATTTTCGAGGGCGTTGTGAGCCTTTATGTTAAGAGCATCGACGACCTGAAAGACATCGTCGCCCGCTTAGGCAAGATACGCGGTATCGAACACGTACATCGGATTGAGACCATTCCCGAGTAGATAATCCACTAAAATAGAGTGATATGGCAACGATATTTACCAAAATCATCAACGGTGAAATCCCGAGCTATCGGGTGGCGGAGGACGATCGTTTCTACGCTTTTTTAGACATCAACCCGCTGGCTGAGGGGCATACTTTGGTGGTGCCTAAGCAGGAGGTCGATTATATTTTTGACCTCGACGGCGATACACTCGCCGGGCTGACGCTCTTTGCCCAGCAGGTGGCCGGGAAAATCCGGCAGGCCATCCCCTGCAAACGGGTCGCCATGGTGGTCTTGGGCTTGGAGGTGCCCCATGCACACATCCACCTGATCCCGATCAACAGCGAGAGCGACGTCGACTTCCACAAACCCAAACTCCAACTCACCCCCGCCGAATTTGAGGCTATCGCCGAAAGGATTAGAGGGTAGGGGAACAAATTCTTAACCCCCACATTTATGAGGGGTTTAGAAACGAAGCGGTGTGATTCCAAAGGAATCACACCGCTCTTTTTGTAGGGTTGATAAGCCGGGATGCCTATTTTCCGGCCAGACCGTCGGCGAAGCCCGCGTAGGCTGGTTTGCGGTTGTAGTTGAGGTCGTAGATGCCGATCGGCTCGTTGGCGCGCCAGCCGGAGTTCGACGGGCTGTCGGTAGCCGCCCACTGGGTGATCCCGTATTGTTGCGCCGGCGGAATGATCTCAACGTACTTCCCAACGATGAACTTGTAGTATTCGGCCATCTTTTGGTGTTGTTCGGCGGTCACGTTGGCGGTGGTGACCGTGTTACCGCTGGCATCCTTGAGACCCATGTCTAACTCGCTGATCTTAATAAGTTTGCCGGTAGCGGCCAACAGCTGGTACATCTGAACAACAGCATCTTCCTGCCGTTTTTGTTCGGCCGCATTCATGCTGTACGTCACGTGCATCTGTGTGCCGATCCCGTCTACCACGGTCACCCCGTCGGATTCCCAATACTCGACCATTGCGATCAGACCGCGAGCCTTGTCGTTGTTGTTGTAGGCCGCTTCGAGGTTGTAATCGTTGATAAAGAGTTTCAGCGGTTCTGGGTTTCCTTGTTCTGCATACTTTTCACGAGCGATTCGGATAGCAACTCGCGCAAAGTCTTGGCCGAGGTAATCTTGCCAATAAAATTCACCGTTGTTAGGCGATGCCGGGGTGGTCTTTAATTCGTACGTATTGCCATCGGACATCGGTTCGTTGACCACATCCCAGGCAGTCACATAGCCCTCGGTGGCTTCCATCATGCCGCCGATCCACCGTTCCAACTCGGCGGTCAGCTTGGCTTTTACCTCCGCTTCCGGCAACATCACGTCGTGGCCTTTGACCAGCGACAGGTTGTCGAAGTAGAAGCTGGTGGCCGTTTTTCCGAGGTTAAAGGCGATCGCCCCCATACCGGCAACCGCGTTTCCGTTGGGGAAAAGGTCGGCGGCTCGGAATGTTTTCCAGTCGGTGGTGATGCTCAGGTTGTTCATGCCGGACAGATAAGTGCCCGGAACCGTTTGAGCTTGGGTGCTGATTGTAGCGGGCGCATCGGCACGGATGTCGATGGTGAAATCGTAGTTTTCGCCCGTTTTCATGACCTCATCCCAAAATACGATAAATTGAGAACCCCACTCGTCGGTCTGAACCGCCGGATTGGTCACCTTCACCGCCCGACCGGTTTTGCCTTCGGCGGTGTAACTCAGTGTCGTCCCCCCGTTTTGAGCCACGTAATTGGTCGCGTCATCGGTTTCAAAGCCGCCGTTGGTGATTTTTTCGATGGCATCGTCAGATCCGAAGTCTTCCGACCATTTGATGTTGTCGAAATAATAGGTGGTGGCTGTCGACCCAAGGTCGAAGGCGATTGTTCCCATGCCGTCAACCGCAGTCCCATTTTCGCCAAAGATGTCGGCGAACTTAAAGGTTTTCCACTCGGTCGTGACATCCAAGGTTTGTAGGCTGGTCATATAAGAACCTGGCGTACTATGAGCCTGCGTGGTGAACGAAGTGGCTTGGTCGGCACGAATATCTATGCTAAAGTCATAGCTTTTATCCGCTTTTGCCAAAGGTATCGTGAAGAAGAACTGAGCATCGTAATCGTTTTTGCGCTCGGCGCTGTTGGTAACGGTCAAGGCGCGTCCCGTTCCGCCTGCACCGCCTCCGGTGGCCGTAAAGCCGAGCACCGCATTGCCGGCCCAATCGTTTCGGTAATTCGAGGCATTGTCGGTCTCAAAATCCTGTTGCGCGATTTCATACATAATCAAGCTCTTCAGGTAAGTGGGCTGTTGTTGAGCGTGCCAAAGCAGCGTGTGGCCGTAGATGGTCGTACCGGCTTCTCTGGCTCGGTGGACAAAATTCGTCACGTTGGTCGTGTTTATTGCACCCGTGCCACCCACAACCGAGGCGTATTTCATCGCATTGCCGGCCGTCACTTCGTCGAAATTGGCCACGGTGACCGTATGTACCTTACTTCCGGTATTCAAAAAGGACTGCACATCGACACCCGACCCCACTTTGAAATTGGGTGTGGACGCGCGGTTGACGTAATTTTTCAACACGTCGTAATCTTCCAAGGCCACAGGCCCGTCGCCTCCCGGTTCACCGGGTTCGCCGGGTTCACCCTCGCCCGTTACCGTCACGGTACAGGTGGCCGTCTTGCCGCCGTCAGCAGTTGTTACCACAATAACGACTGTGCCTGCTTCCAGAGCCGTTACTTTACCGGAGTCATCGACCGAGGCCACCGTCGAATCGCTGCTCGACCACGCCACGGCTTTGTCGGTTGCATTTTCCGGTGCAACGGTCGCCGTCAGCGTCCCGGAGGCTCCCTCTGCGAGCGAAAGGGCTGTTTTATTCAGGCTAACGCCGGTCACAGCGATGTCTTTCGGCTCTTCCACCTCTTTTTCACAGGAGTTCATTGTGCCAAGCACGAGCAAGGCGGTCAATGCAAAAAATAAAAAACGATTTTTCATGCTTATGGTTTGATTGATTATTGTCCCCTACAAAGCTACAAAAAATATTTGTATAACACAAACGAGGCTGTCTCAATCGGAGACAGCCTCGTTTGTGCTATTGGAAACCATAGTGTTTAGGGAACTTCTAAAAATTCAAAAGACAAGGCTTGCGACCGAGGCAAAAGCGCAGTGTACTAAACGTACTCGAGCATTTTGCAGAGGGAGCGTAACGCAGTATTTTGGATTTTTCGAAGTTTCCTTTATTCTGCCGGAGCGGCGGGCATAATGTCGAGGAGTTCAACCTCGAAAACCAATGCCTGGTTGGGTTGGATGCCCTGTGTGCCACGCTCACCGTAAGCCAAAGAGGCTGGAGCGTAGAGTTTGATCTTACCCCCTTTGCCGACGAGTTTCATCCCTTCGGTCCATGCCGAGATCACGCCGTTGAGCGGGAAAGTGGCCGGTTCGTCGTTGCGGTTAGCGGTCGAGTCAAATACCGTTCCGTCCGGCAAAGTGCCTGTGTAGAGTACCTTTACCGTGTCGGCATCGTTGGTCGGTTTGTCGCCACCCGCTTCGATAATTTCATAGAGCAGGCCGCTTTCGGTCTTCACGACACCCTCTCTGCTTTCGATTTCAGCCAAAAATTCTTCGGACTCTTTCAACGCTCTGGCGGGCAGGCGTACCGAGAAATAGTCGTTCAGGAAAGCATTGGCATCTTCCGGTGTCATTTTCGATTTACCGGCAACGGCATCCCGAATGGCCTGAATAATGAGGTCGACATTGAGGTTTTCCATCGTGTCCAGGTAGGCGATGTTCGGCGCGAACTGGAGGCTACTGTATGCGTATGAAACCGAGTCCATTTCGGTGACCATCTTCTTCGAACCTGCTGTACCGCAGGAGACGAACACCATGCCCAGCATAAGGCATAAAACGATTGCTTTTTTCATGATTTGTATCAATTAGTTTAATCTCGTTCTAATCCTATTTAAAATTTCTGCAAAAGTACGTAAAATTGTTGGATAACAAATTTTTCGGGCAAGAATTTTCAAACAAGCATACAGATTCTTAAATAAGTTCTTCCGAATCCGGTGCCGGTTGCACCACAAATCGATCCATTTTCGTCTCTGCTCCTCGGCGTTTACCGGCTACGCTGACCATAAAATAGCTGACCACCCCGGCCAAGAGCGAGGCCATCAGAATGGCGATCTTGCCGTTGGAGATCAGTGCCGGATCACTGAAAGCGAGGTTGTTGATAAAAATCGACATGGTGAAGCCAATCCCGCCCACACAGGCGACGCTCAGGAATTGTGCCCACGTGACCATTTTGGGCAGGACGCTGATTTTGAGTTTGATACCGAGCCAACACAGGCCGAATATCCCCAACGGTTTGCCGATCACCAGCCCACAGATGATGCCGATCGCCTGCGCGGTAAAGACCTCCCCGAAACGGGCAAAGTCGATCACCACCCCGGCATTGGCCAGCGCAAAAAGGGGCATAATAAAGAAAGTGACGGTCGAGTGCAGGGCGTATTCGAGCCGTTGCGAGGGGCTGATCGAATTGCGGGCGATCTTGCGCAGGTCTTCCAACGCCTCGTGCTGAGGCTCGTTGGCCAGCAGTTCGACCCCCGGCTCGTCGTAATAATAGAGGTGTTTATAGATGCTGTGGGTCTTGTGCATGAAATAGCTCTTGCTGAAGCGGGGGCGGGTAGGGATGGTCAGGGCGATGATAACCCCGGCAATGGTGGCGTGGATGCCCGAGGAGAGAAACAAGAGCCACAGCGCGATACTCGGAATTAGGTAATATTTCATCGAAAAGACCTTCATTCGGTTCAGCACGATCAACAGCCCCATGACGCAGGCGATCATCAGGAAGATGTTCCAGTCGATATCTGAGGTATAGAAAAAGGCGATGACCAAAATGGCTCCCAAGTCGTCGACAATGGCCAGCGCGGTGAGGAAAATCTTGAGCGAGAGCGGCACCCGGTTGCCCAACAGCGAGAGCACCCCGAGGGCAAAGGCAATGTCGGTGGCCATGGGGATGCCCCAACCGGCCTCGGTCGGCCCACCGGCGTTGAATATCGCATAGATCAGAGCCGGGGCGATCATCCCCCCGATCGCTCCGATCAGGGGTAGGGTGGCTTGCCGGATCGAGGCGAGTTGCCCGGCGATCATTTCGCGCTTGATCTCCAGCCCGACCGAGAAGAAGAAGATGGCCATCAGCCCGTCGTTGATCCACTTTTCAAACGAAGCGGTGAGGTCGAAACTGCCAATTTGGATTGACAACTCGTTGTGCCAAAAGTGGTTGTACCACTCGGATGTCCACGGCAGGTTCGCCAAAATAAGGGTCAATATGGAACAAAAAAGCAGGATAACGCCACCTGCCCATTGGCTGTGAAAAAAGTGTCGGCCGCCTTCGGACAAGAGGTAAATTTGTCGTTTTCGGTGAAAACTGCTCATGACGAGTTAGGTTGTTTTTATGTAAAAAAGGTGTGTGGTTACAATAAAATAAGGTTACAGAGTTTGTACAAAACCCTTGCTCCGACGTTGGCATCCCATTCACTCTCTCCGCCCGGGACGACCTCGCACAGGTCGAAGCCGACGATCTGCCGACCGCTCCGGGGGATAGAGGCTAACAGGTAAACGGCCTCGTCGAACGTAATTCCGCCCGGCACCGGCGTTCCGGTGTGGGGGCAATTTTCCGGGGTCAGCCCGTCGATGTCGAAGCTGACGTAGACTTTCGCCGGCAGGGTCTCGATGATCCGGCGACATTGCTCGCCCCAGGTGACCCCGGCAAAACGGTTTTCGGCCAGCTTGTGGTTGAAAAAGGGGGTGATGCGCCGATCGTCCGCGATCCGCGGAACCTCCTCCTCGCTCAAATCGCGCAGGGCGACCGCCGTCAGTCGGCGAACTCCGCCGATCTGTTCCAGCGCGTTGTACATGATCGAGGCATGGGAGTGCTCGAACCCCTCGTAAGCCTTGCGCAGGTCGGCGTGGGCATCAATTTGCAGGATGCCAATCTCCTCCTCCTGCTCGGCCACCGCGCGGATCAGCCCGAAGGGGACGCTGTGGTCGCCACCGACCACGCCGACCCGTTTACCGGCCTGAAGGTGACGAAGCGACTCCTTATAGATAGATTCGTTCAACTGCCGCGAGGCTTGATTGATCCGCGCCAATTTGCGGGCGGCATACTCTTCTTCGGGCGCGCCACCGGCTTCGAGGTGGATAATCACCTTTTCGGCCTCTTCGCGCAGTTTGCGGCTGGTCGATCGGATGCTCGGGTCAATTTCCAGCGTCCCGATCCCTTTGCGCCAACCGCCGGGGTTGTCAAAATCGTAGAGATCGAGTTGGGGCGATGCCTCTAAGATAGCCTCAGGCCCTTTGGCCGCGCCGGGGCGGTAGGAGGTGGTCACATCCCACGGGACAGACAACAACACCAAAGCCGCCTCCTCGGGGGTGAAGGGCAGGGCAAAGTAATTTCCGTTGGGAATGGCTATGTCGTTCGGATTGTACATGGATCAACAAAGGCCGTATTTTGGCCTTTTAGGAGTTCCATTATTCGTTAATAGGCTCGTCCAATACCCTATCCACATACGAACGATAGTCCTTGACGACCGGCATATATTCCGACTCGAACAGCTCCGAGGAGATGATAAAGTCGGCTGTCGAGCGGTTGATGGCCATTGGCACGTTATAGAGCGTGGCCAAACGCATCAGTGCCTTGACATCGACGTCGTGCGGCTGGGGGGTCATGGGATCCCAAAAGAAGATCACCGTGTCGATCTCTCCCTCCGAAATCAGGGCACCCAACTGCTGGTCGCCACCCAACGGGCCTGATTTGAGCAGGGTAATATCCGAGTGGCAGTGCGAATCGGCGTGTTGTTCGGCCAATGTCGCGGCGACCATTTTACCGGTCGTTCCGGTACAGATTAGTTTGTGATTCAGTAATTTTACCCAGTTCCAGGCGACCCATTCCGCCAAATCGCGCTTCATGTTGTCGTGCGCGACCAGAGCGATCCTCTTCTTCCTCACCGTGTTTCCTTCCATGGTTTTTTTATTTTTTGCAGTAAAAATAAGGGTTTTCCAAATTGTCTTTGTTGTATTTCAGCACCGTTCCGCGCGCCATGTCAAGGGTTTTGGCTCCGGCGGCGGCGGCGATGGCCTGCCCGGCGGCGGTGTCCCATTCATAGTTCAGACTGCCCCGCACATAATAGTCGACGCTTCCCTCGGCCACCAAGCAGAATTTCAGCGAACTGCCCGTGGGGACAAGTTCGACCTCACCCCCCTGCTGGCGGAGCAATTCGACAAAGCGATCGGTGTCGGGCGAGGTGGCCATGCGGCTGACAGCCACGCGCAGGGGCGAGCCTGTGGCCTCGGTCAGTGGCAACTGACGGGCACCCTGATAAATCTCGTTGATAGCAAACAACGCCTCGGCATCGGGCTTTACCCCCTCTTTGACAAAGGCGCCCCGCTCCATGTCGCTGAAGTAAATTTTGTCGAAATAGGGGACGTAAATCACCCCCAAAAATGGCTCGTTTTCGACCATCAGGGCGATATTGACCGTAAACTGGTGGCTCGTGTGGTCGATGAACTCGCGGGTGCCGTCGAGCGGGTCGACCATCCAAAACAGATCCCACGTCCCGCGCTCTTCGTAGAGCAGGTTGCGCCCCTCTTCGCTCAGGATCGGGATGCGGGTTTGCCCCAAATATTGTTTGATCGACTGGTGCGCCTCGCGGTCGGCGAGGGTCGAGGGCGTGTTGTCCGATTTAAGCGTAATGCCCAGATCTCCCGATTGGTATATCTCCATAATCCGCGCCCCGGCACGCACAGCGGCGTTGTAGGCGTTTACCAGCAGGTAGTCGATCTGTTCGCGTTCAAGCATGGTCTAAAAATTTTAATTTTCCCGTACAAGGTAAAAATTAAACCAATCAATTGCAAAATTAACGCCTTTCTTTTTAATTCCACAGTTTATTTTACGTAAATAGCCGTTATCACCGCCTGTCCCACCGCCTCATTGATCCGGCGAATTAGCTCGGTGCGGCGCATAAAAATCTCGTGGCGCAGGGCCGCGTTGGCGATCCAGACGTTCAATTTGCCCTGAACCACGTTGGCCCGGGTGGTCTGCGCGGCGATCAGCGGGTCGAGGTTTTTCCACGCCTCGACCACCCGCGCCTCCAAAAACATCCGCGAGAGCTTTGGGTTGTTTTCGACAACCGTTTTCAGCAGGTCGCCGACCCGTATGGGCTGAGTACGTCTCATCGTTTTCCGGATTACGGGGGCTTACTATTTTTTTCTTTTACGATCAAATACTCCACTATCTATTGAGACACCGATCCACGCAATCTGTTGGAAACCCATATTCGATCCGTCGTAAGGGAACTCCAAGGAGAGGTCGAACGACACACCCTCCGAAAGACGAGGCCGCCAATAAATTCGCGTGTAATTGTAGGTGCCCGAAATCGAATAGAATGGATCGCCACGATAGACCCTGCTGCCGTATTTGTCCCAATAGGCGAACTGTTTGTCGCCCAAGTAGAGGTGGTTGTGGATGCCCACATTCCATTTTTGCAGGGTGAAATCGACCGTCAGGCCATTCGCCGCTTCCCAAACATTCTCCACCCTCCGTTCGCGGTCGAAAGAGCCGAGCCAGCCCACAGACAATTCCAGCCTTTGAAACCACACGTTGCTCAGCCGGTTGAAAACCGCACCCACATAAGGATTCATCAGAATATGGTCAACCACTCCTTCGCTTTGTTCGGCACTCGAAGCCAGGTGATACATATCGAAGCTATAACCCGCTGTAAACCATTTTGTTGAAGCTATTTTTGTGGGATTCCATTCTCCCGCCGATATAATCCGAAAACTTTCTCTCTTCTGTGGCGACTGCATTCCGTCCCAATCCAGCACAAGTTCAAATTTACTTGCATCGGGCGTATATTGAAAGGCAAACCCTTCGATCACATGGTCGTAGAACGTGTGTGATTCTGCGTATATCGCTCTCGAATAACCTCCCACAAGCCGCCTCCGTTCAAATTTGCCGGCATAAGCACTGAATTTCGGCGTGCGATAATTGTAATAGAGCAACACCTCGGGGTCGCGTTTGTCATGCGGGGCACCCATATCAAACGTGAAACTTGCCCCGCCCATAATCGAGTGAAGTCGGTCGATCGCTATGCCGACAACGGGAGCCAACCTGACGCTGAAGTCAGTCTTCGAGGAGATAACACCCTCTTGTGTGACCGCACTATACTCTTGGTTATCAAACCGGGTGTCGAACCTCAATCCCCACTTCAATTGCTGTGCATTCGCTCTTTCGGTGCAAAAAACCAATGCGACAAGCGAGAGAATAACAACTATTTTTTTGCTCATGCTTTTCAGAATTATTGAACACTGCTTAAAACTCCATCTTCGACCGTGAAGAGGCGAAATTCGGGGTCAAGCCCTTGCAGGATCGAATCTAACCGCACCTTGTTGCTGTCGGTGATGAAAATTTGGCCGAACCGGTCGTCCGACACCAAGCGGATCAACCGCCGAACGCGCTCCATGTCGAGTTTGTCGAAAATATCGTCCAACAGCAGAATTGGTTTGTAACCGCTGTGGTCGGCAATCACCTCGAACTGAGCGAGTTTGAGTGCGACCAAAAACGATTTTTGTTCCCCCTGCGAGCCGTATTTGCGCAGGGGATAACCGCCTATGGTCATCCGGATGTCGTCGCGGTGGATGCCCACGGTGGTGTGTTGCAGGATGCGGTCTTTCTCATAGGCCCCCCGCAGTAACTCCTCGAAAGGGGTCTCGTTCAGCTCCGATTTGTAGGCGATTTGCACCTGTTCCCGGTCGTCGGAGAGCACGGCATAGTATTTTTCGACGATCGGTGCCAATTTTTCGACCAGCTCACGCCGTTTGGCATAGACCCGCTCGCCCGCCTCGATCAGTTGCCGGTCGAGCACCTCCAAAATCTCCTCGAAATTGCCCGACCAAAGCTGTTTGAGCAGTTTGTTGCGTTCGGCCAAAATGCGGTTGTAACGGATTAGCGCGTGGAGATACTCCCTGTCCAACTGAGAGAGCAGGGTGTTCAGGAATTTCCGGCGGTCTTCGCCCGATTCGTGGATCAGCGAGGTGTCCGATGGCGAGACCAGCACCACAGGCAACAGGCCGATGTGTTCCGACAGTTTTTCGTACTCTTTGCCGTTGCGCCTCACGATTTTACCCCCGCCTTTTTTGAAGGCACAGGTGATCTCCTCGCGGCTTTGGCCGAGGGTGAATTTGCCCTCGATCGTGAAAAAATCGGCTCCGTGGTTGACGCTCTGCCCGTCGGTCAGGTTAAAGGCGCTCTTGCATAGCGACAGGTAATGGATCGCGTCGATCAGGTTGGTTTTCCCCGTCCCGTTGTCGCCAACCAAGCAGTTGAGCTTACCGCAGAAAGCCAAATCGGCTTCCCGGATATTTTTGAAATGGATGAGCGATAGCCGTTGTAAATACATTTAGAATATATTTCTTCTGCAAAATTAGGCAAAAACAGCGATTTTTTTCGGCAACCTGCGGTGATTTTGGGAAAAAGGTTTACTTTTGTCCTTGATTTTGGAAACAGTAAGATATCAATTCGTATGGCTAACAAGAAGAAACACGAAGAAAAAGACCCTGAAATAGCAATTGAATCGGCCATCGGCAACACCGAAGCCTGGTTGCAACGCAATTCAAAACTGCTGCTGACGATCCTCTGCGCTGTTGTCGTGGTCGTGGGCGGCTATTTTGCCTATCAATACCTGTATAAGGCTCCGCGTCAGGAAAAGGCGGCCACGGCCATGTACAGCGCCCAAAACGCTTTCGCCGCGTTGGATTACGAATTAGCACTGAACGGCGACGGCAACACGGTCGGTTTCCTGCAAATCGTCGACCGCTATGGCAACACGACCAGCGGCAATTTGGCCAAACACTATGTGGGTCAATGTTACCTGAAACAGGGCGATTACGCCAACGCGATCCTTTATTTCGACCAATACAAACCGGTCAAAAACAGCATCCCGGCGGCGGCGCTCAACGCCATGAACGCGGGGCTGACGGGCGACGCTTACGCTCAGTTGGGCGATTTCGCGAAGGCCGCCCAAGCCTATGAAAAGGCGATTTTGGCAGGCAACGACCAGCTGACCACTCCCTATTATGGCCTCAAGGCGGGAGCGGCTTTCGAGCAGACCGGCAATTTCGCCCGCGCGCTGGAAATCTACACAATGGTCCTGAATAATTACCCGGGGGCAACCGAAATAACCGAAGTTCTCAAGGCCATTGCCCGCGTAGAACAAAAATTATAAGACTGCATCGAAGCATAGAAAAGGGTTGCCGTCATCCGGCACCCTTTTTTCGTTTTTTTCGCCGAACAGGCACACTCATTGCATCGAATTAATTAAAACAGGGATATGGCAACGAATCTAAAAAATTTATCGGTCTTCCAGAGCGAAGTTCCTTCGGCCGAAGGGATGAAGTTTGGGATTGCCGTGGCCGAATGGAATTGGAAAATCACCGGGGCGATGCTCAACGGAGCGGTCGCCCTGCTCAAACGGCAAGGGTGTCTTGAGGAAGACATCCTCGTCAAACGGGTGCCGGGGAGCTTCGAGCTGTCAGTGGCGGCGCAATTTTTTGCCGAATATACCGATGTCGACGCGGTCATCGTCTTGGGCTGTGTCATTCAGGGCGAGACGCGCCATTTCGATTTTATCTGTCAGGGGGTGACCCAGGGGGTCAATCAGGTGGCTCTGACGTGGAATATGCCCGTGATTTTCGGGGTGCTGACCACGGGCGACGAACAGCAGGCCCTGGATCGCGCCGGTGGCAAACACGGCAACAAGGGCGAAGAGGCCGCCGCGACAGCCATTGCGATGGTCGCCCTGCAAAACGAGATGGAACAGAACGAGGTGGCGACCGACCGGCGTATGTCGTTAGGAGATAGTGTTATAAATTAGCCTGTCAAACAAATCACACCGCCTATGGCTTCGTCCAA
>JAISHQ010000086.1 GCA_031262465.1 Rikenellaceae bacterium | reverse complement strand
ATACTTCAATTCCAACCTCGACAAAATACCCAAAAAGCAGGGGAGTGATTAGCTAATCTCTCCCCTCGTTTCAAGCCACTTTTCAATCCTAAAAAGCGCCACTTTTTGCACCATTACCTAAACTTTTCCTCGCCGACGAGGCACACAAAACAGGGCTATCCTAAAAAGGACAGCCCTGTCTGTTTATGATCCGGGAGCGGATTAGTAGCGTCGGTTGTAGCCGCCACCACCGCGATTGTACCCGCCGCGATCGTCCCGGCGGTCGGTTTTGGGCCGTGCCACGTTGACGGTGAGGGTTTTGCCTTCGAAGGTGAAGCCGTTCAGCGCGTCGATGGCTTTTTGGCCTTCTTCGTCGTTGGGCATCTCCACAAAGCCGAATCCGCGCGAGCGGCCGGTTTCGCGATCGGTGATGATGTTGGCGGAAGCGACTTCTCCGTATTCCGCGAATAAATCCTGCAAGCTATCTTGTTTGGTTGCAAAATTGATGTTTGAAACGTAAATGTTCATCTTGTTTGGTATTAGGTAAATGAATTATTCTCTGCTATTTGGTAATCACAATCCGAACCGCATTCATGCCGCGTGTGCCGCGTTCGGTCTCGAACGTGACGATCTTGCCCTCGGCGATGTCGGCCGGGGCGGCGCTGATGTGGAAGAAATATTTTTCGGAGGTGGTCAGGTCTTTGATAAAGCCATAGCCTTTCGACTCGTTGTAGTGCTCGACCCGTCCCCGGAGCGGCTCCACTTCGATATCCTCCTTTTTGGGCGTGGCGATGGCCACATCCTCCAATTTGACCTCCTGCCGGACACGCTCTTCGGGCGGGGTCGAGGTGATGTTGCCGTTCTCGTCGACGTAGGCGATCATATCGTCCATCGAGCTGGTGCCACCGGCCTGCCGTTCTTCCTTGCGTTTCTGCTTTTCGAGGCGTTTGGCCTGCTTCTTCTTTTCGTTTTCTCTCTTTCCAAATGATTGTGATCCTGCCATTTAATGTAATTTATTTGGTTTTATGCGCCATACAGCACCATCTCCAACTTTTTGCCGGTCAGTTGCTGTATGTCTCTGATTTTCATGTGTTCGTCTTGCGAGCAGAAGGTCAGGGCAGTGCCCGAATGTCCAGCGCGACCCGTTCGGCCGATGCGGTGAACGTAGGTTTCCGGCACATCGGGCAGGTCGTAATTGATGACCATTTCCAACTCCTGAATATCGATCCCTCGGGCGGCTATGTCGGTGGCAACCATCACTTTGACCTTGCCCGATTTGAAATTGGTGAGCGCCCGTTCACGCTGTCCCTGCGATTTGTCGCCGTGGATGGCCTCGCTGTTGATCCCCGATTTTTTCAGGATGCGCGAGATGTTGTCGGCCCCGTGTTTGGTGCGCGAGAAGATCAGCACCGATTTGTTGGCCTGTTCCCTCAGTAGGGAGATCAGCAGTACCTTCTTCTCCGGTTTTTCAACGAAATAGACGCATTGGTCGATCGTTTCGACCGCCGAGGCGACCGGGGTAACCTCGACCCGCACCGGGTTGGTGAGGATGCTCCGCGAGAGAGCCACGATGTCCTGCGGCATGGTGGCCGAGAAAAACTGCGTCTGCCGCTCTTTGGGCAACTTGGGCAACAGGCGTCGGATGTCGGCGATAAAGCCCATGTCGAGCATCCGGTCGGCTTCGTCCAAGACGAAGTATTTTACGGCATCGAGGTGGATGTATCCCTGTCCCATCAGATCGAGCAGGCGACCCGGAGTGGCGATCAGGATGTCCACACCGCTTTTCAGCCGTTCGACCTGCGGCCCCTGTTTCACGCCGCCGAAGACGATGCAATGTTTCAGGCCGGTGTATTTGCCATAATCGGTAAAGCTGTCGCCGATCTGTTGAGCTAACTCCCGCGTGGGGGTCAGGATCAGGGCCTGAATCACCCGTTTGCCTTGTGCGCGACCGTGGTTGCGTCCGCGCCTATCGCGGCGACGTACCGGGGTATTATTTCCAGCCTCTTCGGATGAGGTCGCCTCCGTGGTGTTTTGTTCGTTTTGTTCGTTGGCCTGCTCTTGTTGTCGGGCTTGTTCGTTGGTTTTGGCCTGCTGGGCCGCCGAGGCGGCGAGCAGTTGCAAGATGGGGATCGAGAAAGCGGCGGTTTTCCCGGTGCCGGTTTGGGCTATCCCCATAATATCGCGCCCCTCGAGGGCAACGGGAATCCCCTGCTCCTGAATCGGAGTCGGCTTTGCGTATCCTTTTTCGCGGATGGCCTTTAAAATGGGTTCCGCAACGTTTAATTCTTCAAATGTCATTGTTCGTCTTTATTAAATACTTGCGCCCCGCGTTACAGGACGGCTTTCGAGAGGAAGAAATCGGCCTTCAGGCGTTCGATTACCTCCTTCACACTGCGGATTTTGTCCGCCAAATAGGCATTGCCTCCAGCGAAGGCGTACCCTTTTTTCATATTTCCTTTCGAGGCGTTGTAGAGCGCCTTCATGATGCAATAATCGCTTTTGGTATAATCGCACGTCTTGATGCAGTGCAGAGGACACGAACGGGGCCGCTCCCGTCCGGCCTCGACCCGCTCGATAAACTCGCCGTTGATGGCGCGACCGGGCATCCCGACCGGGCTTTGGATGATCCGCATATCCTCCCGGTGGGAGTTGATGTAGGTCTGTTTGAAGTCGATCGAAGCGTCGCACTCCTCGGTCGGCACAAAGATCGACCCCATTTGCACGGCCGAAGCCCCCAAGTCCAGGAATCGGGCGATGTCCTGCCCTGTGGTGATGCCTCCGGCGGCGATCACGGGGATGTTTTTTTGGGCGGCATAGCTCTGCGCCACCTCGACCACCGGGGGGATGAGGTGTTCCAGCGCGTAATTTTCGTCGTCGATCTGTTCGCGCTTAAAACCGAGGTGCCCGCCTGCCTGAGGGCCTTCGACCACCAGCGCGTCGGGCAGATAGCCGTAATTGGTCAGCCATTTTTCGCAGAGCAGTTTGGCCGCGCGAGCCGAGGAGACAATGGGAGCCAACATAGTCTTACAATCCGCTGTCCGATAGGCGGGCAGATCGAGCGGAAGACCCGCTCCGGAAAAGATCACATCGACCTTTTCGGCGATCGCCGTGCGCACCATGTCGGCGTAATTCGAGAGCGCGACCATGATGTTGACCCCGATCATGCCGGAGGTCTTTTCGCGCGCCTGCCGGATTTCGCGTTGCAGGCCATAGATGCACCGCTCGTCGTAGGTTCCTTTGTGTTGGGTGTAGAGAAGCCCCAGTCCGGCGGCGGAGATCACCCCGATGCCGCCCTCGTTGGCCACGGCCGAGGCCAGCCCGTTGAGGGAGATGCCCACGCCCATACCGCCCTGAATGATAGGGAGTTTTATTTCGTACTTGCCGATAAAAAATGATTTCATTTCAAAACATCGTTACAGGTGACAAAAGCCTTCTTCAGTCCTTTCGGGGGAACCTACTTGAGCTTGTTGATAGCCGAAACAAGGAAGCTATAAGGTCTAAGTCAACGATGAAATAGCCGAGCCAAGAGGCGGCTCGGGGAATGCACAGGAGATAAAGATCAGAATGAACTCACGTTGTTTACGTCGACAAAGGTAATAATATTTCCTAACATTATTCCCCTGCTGCGTAAATAACCTATTATTTCTCTTTTTATTGCATCGCTCTCTTCAGTTTGATTATATTTCGATTAGAAATGCAAAAATAATTTGCAGGCTTCCACGAACCGTGCTTACCTTTAAGGAACTTTTTTTGCACAAACCCAAATCAAATGAATATGAAAAGAGTTCTATTTTTTTCAGCCCTTGCGATTCTTACGGCTTGTAATTGCTCAGAGCAAAAGAATCTGACACTCAATGACCTTGAGTATTTCGAGACACAGGGCTTAAACGTGCTGGTGTACAGCAACACCTATAACGGTGGCTTCAACGACGAGAAGAACTCCGGGATCGAGTTGATCCACCACGGTGTTCGGACGGTGACGGGCGGTGCCGTGCGCCTCTCCAACACCCCCGAGCAGTGGGACTTGGTGCCTCAGATGACCGATCGCGTGGTCGATAAGGAAAACAACACCATCGAGGTGACCTTGCGCTACCCCGATTACGACTTCGACTCGCGTGTGCTGGTCAAAGGCTTGGAGGGTGGCGAGGTCGAAATCTCGGTTATTTTGGACAAACCCGTTCCCGAGGAGTTGATTGGCGATGCCGGATTCAACCTCGAATTTCTCCCGGCGCAATATTGGGGAAAGACCTACCTGATGGACGGCAACCCGAGCATCCTCTCCCGCTATGTGGTGAGCAACACGATCACTCGCCCCAACAGCGAGAAGATCAAACAGTACAAAGGCTATCACACCGCCGACGATCGGGGCACAGGCCGCTACATCGACCCGCAACCGCTGGCCACCGGCCACACGCTGGTGATGGCCTCCGACACCCCGGAACGTTCGGTCAAGATCACCTCGCCCGAGGCTGAAGTGTCGCTCTACGACGGTCGTCTGTTGGCTCAGAACGGCTGGTTTGTCGTGCGCAGTGTGCTCCCGGCAGGGAAAACCGGCACGGTGCTCTCGTGGAAGTTACAAGGCAACGTCATCGACGGCTGGGTGCGTGAGCCGAACATCGGCTTCTCGCAGGTCGGCTACCGCCCGTCGCAAGATAAAGTGGCTGTCATTGAGTTGGATAAAAAGGACAAACCGCTGGCCAAAGCCTCCCTCTATCAGGTCGGCGAGGACGGCAAGGCTTCCGAAGTCTTCACCGGCAAGATCGTCTCTTGGGGCGACTATTATAAGTACCATTACGTAAAATACGACTTCTCGGCGGTCACGACCCCCGGTGTCTATTACATCCAATACGGCGATGTGAAAACGAACCACTTTGTGATCGAAGAACACGTTTACGACAAGATTACCGATGCCACGAGCGATATTTGGATTCCGATCCACATGGATCATATGTTTGTCAACGAGGCTTATCGTGTATGGCACGGCCAGCCTTTCCGCGACGGATACCTTCAGGCTCCGCCCAGCACAGACCACTTCGACCTCCACTCGCAGGGGCCGACGACCGACACCCGCTACAAGGCCTTGGAACACATCCCGGGGCTGAACATCGGCGGCTTCTTCGATGCGGGTGACTTCGACATCGAAACCGGGTCGAACATCGGCGTGGTACAAAATCTGGTGCAAACGTGGGAAAATTTCAAACCCGAACGCGACCAAACCTTTGTCAGCCAAGAACAACGCTATGTCGACCTGCACCGGCCCGACGGCACGCCCGACATCCTGCAATACATCGAGCACGGCACCCTGCAATTGGTCGCTCAGGCCGAAATTCTCGGCCACATGGCTCAAACGCTATCTAACGGTGTGTTAGACAATTACCACCACTTGGGCGACGCGGCCTCGATGACCGACGGCTTGGTCTATAACCCCAAATTAGGGCCTTACGAAGTATCTGCGGACGGCCGAACAAGCGGCGTAAAGGACGATTTGTGGGCATTCACCAGCCGCAACCCCGGCCTTGACCTGCGGGCGGCCACCATGTTTGCCGCCGCCAGCCGTGCCTTGGAAGGGTACAACGACGATTTGGCCAAACGGGCACTCACCCAGTCGAAACGGTTGCTGAAAGAGGCCACCGATCTATTGGCCGCGCAGTCTTCCGGCCGCAACGGCCGAGGCGGCGGTGGAGCCGATATGGGCACCAACCTGCAACTCTACATCACCACCGGCGAACAACAATACATCGACCGATTCCAGGAATCGCTTTGGCCTGCGCTCGATCGCAACGTGAGCGGCAACCTGCTGACGGCCATGAACGCCATTCCGGTGATGGACGAAGCCTATAAAGAAAAACTTCGCCCCTATGTGGTTCAGTATCAGGAGTACATCGACGAACTCGAACAGGATAACCCCTACGGAGTGCCCATCGGCTTGGGCAACTGGGCCGGGAGCGGCGGCGTGGTTAGCTTCGGCACCACGGTTTGCTACGCCAACGAATATTTCCCCGACATCGTTGATGCCCGCCATGCCTTTAAGGCTACCGATTGGCTCTTTGGTTGCCACCCCTACCACAACTATTCGTTGGTGGCCACAGCGGCGGCGGCTCGCCCGAAAGCGGTCTTCTACGGAAACAACCGCGCCGACTTCTCCTTCATTCCGGGGAACGTCGCTCCGGGTCTGTTGTTCCGTCAGCCCGACCACTTCGAGAATTACGACGACTGGCCGTTCCTCTGGGGACAAAACGAGGGAACGATCGGCGGCAACACCAGCTACCTGATCTTCGGGAGCGCCTTCCGCAACATCGTCATTAAATAGCCTAATTTTTGCTGATTAAATATTGATACCCTGTTGAAGAAAGCGGCTGTCTCATCTGAGACAGCCGCTTTTGATTGCAAATTCTTAGAGTTTGTTTGGAATCTGGCTAAAAGACGAAAAACCTACCACCTCCCCCTCGCCTGTCGGCTCGGGTACTCCTCCTTCGGAGAAGGAGGAGATACTTTACTTGATAAACATAGATAGAGAAAGTCCCCTCCTTCTGGAAGGAGGGGTGCCCAACGGGCGGGGTGGTAGGTCTTTGAAGGCTGAAAGCTGAAAGCCTGCAATATGTCAATATACAAGCCAAGCGGCTTGCTCCGCGTCTATTCCCGTGTATTGAATCGGTATCCGAGGCCGAGCATCAGGAAGTTGGGTGAGCGGAACTCGCGCAGGCTGTACCCGATTTGCAGGAACGAGCGACGGGTCATGTCGATTTTGAGTGCTAACTTTTGGTAAAAGGTCTTCATGTCGCCCCCGGCGTGCAGGATGTTTTGGCCAAAGCCTACGGTGACCGTAAAATAGGGCATCACATAATCGACCTGCGCGGCCAGCCCCAAGGCCCATTGCTTTGTCCAAGAGGGTTTTAGCGAGTGGGGTAGATAGGGTATGCCCTCCCGCCAGATTATATTCTCCGCGCTGTAAGGGAGGTTGGTACTGCTGTCGTACACCCCGTCCAGCGAAAGGCCGACACGCACTTTGCGCCCGAGGTTGTACATGGCCGCGAAGTTAAACCCCGCCACGGCGAAAGTGCCCGGAATGATGTACGGTTGGTCGTTGATTCGTATCCCTTTTTTGCGCCACGCCCCGAAGAGTATCGCCTCGTAACTCACGTAACGCTGAAAAGGCTCGTCGGAGAACCGGGGTGGGAGGTCGATGTCTTCCTGCCGGTCAAGGTAACCGGTGATGCCCACGGTCAGCCCCGCCGTGTTCAGCCCCCCGTTGGGCAGTTTGGTGTTGCCGTTCGAGAAATGAGAGAGACTGACCCCTGCCGTCAGATCGAACCGGGGCGAGAGCCGGTAGAGGAGATAAAAATTGGTGTTGAGGTAGGCATTGACCCTCGACCCGATGACCGCATTTTCATAGTTCGTGACCCAATCGTAAGGCGACCAGCCCAGCGAAAGGCCGAAATTCCATTCATAATTCAGCGAAAATCGTGGGCTGATGCGGGCGATCCTTGCCCCCTGAAAGAGGTAGAGCGCCGTCGGGTTGCCCAACTCCTCGGCGTTGTAAAAGGTATGAAACGAGAGTCCCACGCCCTGATAGGCCGACCCAGACAGGCGATCGAGCGGGGTGTCGGGGCGGAATTGAAAGGCGTATTTCAGGTGCAGGGAGAGGGAGCGGTCGATGGGCGTTTGCTTCAGATTCTCGCCCTTCAGAAAACGGCTCGTGGGGATCACATAGACCGGCCGCACCTCCATGCCGACCCGGTGAATAAACTCCCGATCGGCTTCTGAACGAATCGGCACTTCTTTTGCTGGAGTAAGGGATGCCGAATCCGCTCCGAAAACGGGCGCGAACGACCCGACCGCAATGAGCAGAATTAGGGCAAAACGGTTCGACAGGGCTATGATGGGCTTTCGGGTCTTCATTTTTCGGAACATCTTTGCGAAGATACGTTTTTTTACCGATTTTACCCCATTTTGATATGCAGTATATCCTTGAAAAAGATTATTTTTGTAGGGTGATAGTAACTAATTGTGTAGAAAAACGATGATGAATGCCGACCATATCCTGTTAATTGGCTCTGTGTTGCTGTTTTTGAGTATTGTGGCGGGGAAGACGGGGTTCAAATTGGGGGTGCCGGTGCTGCTCCTCTTTTTGGGCATCGGGATGATTTTCGGCAACGACGGGTTGGATATTGTCGAGTTCAACAACCCCGGCACGGCACAGTTTATCGGGGCTATCGCCCTGAGCATCATCCTCTTCTCGGGGGGGATGGATACCAAATACGCCGAGATTAAGCCAATATGGAAGCAGGGGGTGGTGCTGGCCACGGTCGGGGTGTTTCTAACCATGATCCTGACCGGCCTCTTTATCCATTGGGTTTCAAGCGTTTTCCCCGGAGTGCCTGCACTGTCGATGACCGAGTCGATGCTGATGGCGGCGGTTATGTCGTCGACCGATTCGGCTTCGGTCTTTTCGATCCTGCGCTCCAAAAAGAAGGGGCTGAAGGAGCATCTGCGCCCCACGCTTGAATTGGAGAGCGGGAGTAATGACCCGATGGCCTATATCTTGACCATTGTGCTGATCCAAATGATCGAGGCGGGCGACAGCAACCTGTGGAAAGCCGCCTTTGAATTTCTCATCCAAATGAGCGTCGGTGCCGTGGTTGGGTTCGCCTTGGGACACGCCGCGCGCTTGGGCATGAACCGGCTCAACATCGACAACGCCTCGTTCTATCCCATTCTCTTGCTGGCTTTTAACTTCTTTATCTTTGCCTTTGCCGACCAGATCAACGGCAACGGTTATTTGGCCGTTTACATCGGCGGGCTGGTGGTCGGCAACGCCAAAATTCCGCATAAAAAATCCATCGCCAGCTTTTTTTCCGGCTTCACCTGGCTCTTTCAAATCGTCATGTTCCTCGCCCTCGGGCTGTTGGTCAACCCCAGCGACCTGCTTCCGGTGGCTGGCATCGGGCTGTTGGTCGCCGTCTTTATGATCCTCATCGGCCGTCCCGCCTCGGTGTTTGCCAGCCTGTTGCCCTTCCGTAAAATCAGCTTCAAGGCCAAAACCTACATCTCGTGGGTCGGCCTGCGCGGCGCGGTGCCCATCATCTTCGCCACCTATCCCCTGATCGCGGGAATAGAAAATGCGTCGCTGATCTTCAATGTGGTCTTTTTCATCACCATCGTCTCCCTCCTGGTGCAGGGCACGACCGTCGGCCTGCTGGCCGAAGCACTCGGACTGGCCGAGAAAGAGCCGCGCGAAAAGGAGTTCAACATGGACCTGCCCGAACAGATCAAATCGTCGATGTCCGAAATTACGGTGACACCCACCATGCTCGCGGGCGGATGCCAGCTGATGTATATGCCCCTGCCCGACAACACGTTGGTGGTGATGGTCAAACGCGACGACCGCTATTTTGTGCCCAAAGGCCAAACCAAACTCAAGCCGGGCGACAAACTCCTCGTCATCTCCGACAACGAAGAAGAACTCCGCAAAGTCTACGAACAATTAGGCCTGGGCAACGACTATTACATCGAGAAAAACGAGTAACCCCCCCGCGCACCTTTACTTCGACTGTTCTTAGAGAACCATCGCGGCTTTTTGTAAAAAGCCGCCCCAAAAACTTTTATGCTTGTCTTTGCAGGACGATCATTCCTTTCAGGAACTTCGTCTTGCTTTCCATGTCCCTTTGCCCTCCAAGCGAGCTTGGGGCGGGACATGAAAAACAAGACGCATTCGCCCGAGGGGCGAATGTGATCGCCCTGAAAACTCATTCGACAACAGCTTATTAAGGCTTCTTATGATATTAAAATTTCTGCAAAATGTGGTCTTCTGAGGAACCCATTTCGTTTCTCTATTTGTCTGAAGATGCAGACAAAACGCAAATGCAATTGTGTTTTCAGGGAGACCACATTCGCCTGTGGGCGAATGCGTTTTATGCAGTATTCCCCGGCTCAAGCTCGCTTGATAGGCCGGGGAATACGGTATAAAACGAAGTCCTGAAGGGATGATCTCCCTGCAAGCCGAAGCAGAAAAGTTTTCGGTGTCGCCTTTTACAAAAGGCGACGATTTGTGCCGCTTTCTAAAAGCGGCAGTCAAAGGCGGTTACTTCTCAATCAGCTCGATGCTTCGTTTGATGAAGCGGGTCAGTTCTTCGCCTTTGAGCATCCCGTTCGACAGCAGGGCAAGGTCGATCATCTGTTTGACCAGCTTGTTCTCTTTGCCGGCTTCTTGCAGTTTTTGGGTGCGTTTGTCGGTCAATTCGGTCAGTTTTTTGCCCAATTCTTCTTGCAGTTGGCGGTCTTCTTCGGCCACCTCTTCGGGCTTTTGGTCGTTGATGCGGTCGTCGATCGTCTTTTTCTGCGTCTCGATGCCGTCGATTTTTTTGTCGAATTTTTTGAGTTCGTCGCCGATCGTTGCGTTGATCTGATTCAGCGTGTCGATCACCAGCGGGTGGTTGCCGTTGACCACCACGTTGTAGCTGTCGGGCATCTGACCGTAGAACGAGGCCATGCCGCCGCCGCTGGTGGCCGCCATGTCTTTCATCCGGCGCATGAACTCGTTGCGGGTGATGAGCACCGGCTGGTCGTTCTCGTCGAGCGCCTCGAAG
This sequence comes from Rikenellaceae bacterium, assembly GCA_031262465.1. Lineage (GTDB taxonomy): Bacteria > Bacteroidota > Bacteroidia > Bacteroidales > Rikenellaceae > JAJQAW01. The sequence continues at coordinate 25,842 of JAISHQ010000086.1, read as the reverse complement.
CTGACGGTGTAGTTGGCCTTGTCGGACGAGGGCAGTTGTGCCTCGAAGACGGGGCGCAATTCCTCCTGCTGAGCGGTACTGAGCGTCATGTTCTTGCTCTCCTCTTTGGGGATCAACTTTTCGACCACGTCGGCATCGACCCGCGCAAAACGGAGGTTTTGGTTCTTGCTTTCGACCCAGCCGATGAAGTGGTTGTCCAGCTGGCCGTCCATCAACAACACATCATAGCCCTTGGCTCGAGCGGTTTCGATAAAGGAGTATTGTGCCTCGGTGTCGTTGGTGTAGAGATAAACCAGCGTCCCGTTTTTGTCGGTTTGGTTGGCCTTGACCAACTCTTCGTACTCCTTGAGGGTGAAGTATTTGCCCTCGGTATTTTTGACCAGCACAAAATCGGCCGCCTTTTCGGCAAATTTCTCGTTGGTCACCAGCCCATATTCGATGAAAATTTTCAGGTCGTCCCACTTGCTCTCGAAATCGGCCCGTTCGTTTTTGAAGATTTCGGCCAGCCGGTCGGCCACCTTGCGGGTGATGTAGCTCGAAATTTTTTTGACGTTCGAGTCGCTTTGCAGGTAGCTCCGCGAGACGTTCAGCGGAATATCCGGCGAGTCGATCACCCCGTGCAACAGGGTCAGGAACTCCGGCACAATGCCCTCGACCGAGTCGGTCACATAGACCTGGTTCGAATAGAGCTGGATTTTGTTCTTCTGAATCTCGAAATTGTTCCGAATTTTCGGAAAATAGAGAATCCCCGTCAGGTGGAAGGGGTAGTCGATGTTCAGGTGGATGTGGAACAGCGGCTCCTCGGCCATCGGGTAGAGCACGCGATAAAAGTTGCGGTAATCCTCGTCGGTCAGCTCCGACGGTTTTTTGATCCAGATCGGCTCGGCGGAGTTGATAATCAGCTCTTTGTCCGTGGCGACCATCTTGCCGTCCTTCCACTCTTCCTCCTTGCCAAAGGCGATCGGCACGGGCAGGAATTTGCAATATTTATCCAACAGCTCGCGGATGCGGCTCTTCTCGGCGAACTCGCGGCTCTCCTCGGAGATGTAGAGGATGATGTCCGTCCCGCGTTCCGACCGGTCGGCAACCTCTTCCAAGGTGTATTCGGGCGTCCCCTCGCAACTCCATTTGACGGTTTTCGCCCCCTCTTTCCATGAGCGGGTCACCACCTCCACCCGGTCGGCAACCATAAAAGCCGAATAGAACCCCAGCCCGAAATGGCCGATGATGTTCGTCCTATCCTTGTATTTTTCCATGAAAGCCTCGGCGCTGGAAAAGGCGATCTGGTTGATGTACTTGTCGACCTCCTCGCCCGTCATGCCGATCCCGTGGTCGCTGATAGTCAGCACACGAGCCGCCTCGTCCAACTGCACACGGATCGTCAGATCGCCCAACTCGCCCTTGAACTCGCCCACCGAAGCAAACGTTTTCATCTTTTGCGTCGCATCCACGGCGTTGGAAATCAACTCGCGCAGGAAAATTTCATGGTCAGAATAGAGGAATTTCTTGATGATCGGGAAGATGTTCTCGGTCGTCACCCCAATCGTGCCTTGCTGTGTCTTGTTGTCCATTATACTATGATTTTAGATTTTTTGTTCGGTACGCCCGAATGGGACAAGATACGTGCCACTATCTTCTGCCTGACAATTTGACAGAATTTTTGTAAATTATGAATTATAAATTATGAATTATTTGTCATTGCTCTGCCTTGCTTTTTTTTGTGGCGAAGCCCCATTCATAATTCATAATTCCCTTAAACCGAGCCGAAAATGTCTTTTGACGAGGCGGCGAGGGTGGCGGCGCTGATGCGGCAGTTGGGGAGGGCGTGGCGGAGAGTTTCGGCGCACGATTCGAGGGTGGCACCGGTGGTCAGTACGTCGTCGACCAACAACAGGTGTTTGCCGGCGAGGCGATCGGGTGCTCGCAAGCCGAAGATTCCGGCCACGTTTTCCCAGCGGTCGGCCGATTGGCGGTGTGTCTGGCTGGGGTTGTGGACTTTGCGGGTCAGGTGGCCGGTGCGGACGGGCTTTTTGAGCACGCGACCGATGCCCCGGGCGATCGCTTCGGACTGGTTGTAACCCCGCTTGATCCGGCGCAAGGGGTGCAGGGGGACGGGCAGGATCACGTCCACGTCGTCGTACAGCCCCGATCGCTTCATCTCCTCGCCGAGCCACCGCCCCAGGGCCTCACTCAGGGCGGCTTTTCCCTGATACTTGAAGCGGTGGATGAGCTGGTCGTACCCGCTCCCTTTTTGGTAATAAAAGAGCGAACAGGCCTGCTCGGCCATAAAAAGGGCGTGGAGCCTTTCGCGGATCGGGTTGTCGGGATCGGCGCAGGTGTTGGTCAGCGGCATATTCCACCGGCAGGCGGTGCAGACCAGGTACTCCCCCTCGACCATGATGCGCCCACACACCGCACACCCGCTCGGAACAAACAAGTGCAACAGCGACCGGACGGAGGAGGCAAGGAAATTCATGAGACAAAAGAGGGTAGGGGGGTGGCTCTTAATAGCTAAACTGCTCCACACTCCCCATTAACGTGGCGGAAGTTTTAAAGATTTCCGGCGTTCCTTTGTAGAAGATCGTTGCGTTGCTCCCGGCTTTGGCATCGAGTTTTTCGGTGCCCCAAACGAACACTTCGGCGTTGAACTGCGCCGAGACGATTGCCGAGCGCGCCTCCAGTGCCCGTGCGTCGATTTTGGCGTTGGAGTTGGCCGTGATGGTCAGGTAGAGCGTCTCCCCGGAGAGCGAAGTCGCCGAATTGCCGTCGGCCACGACCGTCAGGTCTTTGGAGTGGCTCTCTAGCGTCGCGTTGGCTCCGCCTGCCACCTTCAGGGTAAACAGATCGGCCTTGATCGGTGACTCGGCTCGCACGGAGGCCGTGGCCACTTCTAACTCATTCAGTGTCCGGTAGGTGATCTTCACATCGGCCGAGCTTTCCTGTCGGGTATTGACCCGCAGGCGCAAGGTCAGTGTCCCGTCGCTAACACTCTGGCTAAACCGATCTTCGGTAGTATTGTGCAGGATGATCTCCAGCGCGTTGCGCTCTCCCTGCTCCAGCGTGACATTCATCTTGCCCGACAACACGATCCGGTTAAACTCTCCGAGGTCGTTCACGACAATCTCCTGCGCCAAGGCTCCCCGGACAAAAAGCCCCAAAAACAGAATGATAAGCGTTTTTTTCATGGTTTATTTTTCGGTAAAGATAATGTTTTTTCCGGCCACAAGCACTTGAAAGGCCTCTTTCCCAAAAAAACACCCGGCCAAATTCTGTAAACAGAATCCGGTCGGGTGTTGGTGAAAAAATCAAAAAAGTTCTTATAATTTCACCTCTACCGCTTTGCCGGTGTAGAGAATTTCGCGAGTGGTGGGCGAGGGGGCGATGCCGGTTCCCGTTTCGGGCGAGACGATAACGACCCGGAGCGTTCGTTCTTTTGTCATCCCCGGGAAGGAGCCTTTGCGTTTGCCGACCGTCAGCGTTTGCTGGGCATCGTCCCAGCTCAAGGTAAAGGTGCTGAATTTGCCCTTTTCATAGTTGTAATTGTTGCCCTCGTCTTCATAGACGGTAAACGAGCCGTCCGCACCGGGGTAGACGCGAATCTCCCACGGGGCATCCATCGCCTCTTCGGCGTACTGTTTCACCGGCCCAAGAGGCACGATAGAGCCAGCTCGGACGTAGAGCGGCGTTTTGGTCAGGTCGACATCGACCTGCATCGTTCGCCGTCCGTCATAGTATTCTCCACTCCAAAAGTCGATCCATCCTGCTTGATTTTCAGGCAGGTAAACTATCCAATTATCTACACCACCTGCGAGCACCGGTGCCACCAACAGGGCGGGGCCGAACATAAATTCGTGCTTTTGTTTCAGTGCTTCCCGATCCTCCGGAAAATCCATCACCAACGGCCTTGTCAAGGTCGAACCCTCAAACGAGACCGCCGCATTCTGCGAATAGATGTACGGAAGCATCCGGTAACGCAAATCGAGGTATTGGGCAAAAATCGCCTCGACCTGCTCCCCGTAACGCCACGGCTCGGTTTGGCTCATGTAACCATGCACCCGCATCAGAGGCAGGAATGTTCCCGCCTGTACCCAGCGGATCAGCTGTTCGTGGTATTCCGGGTTGTTGTATTGGTCGCGCGGGCGGAAAAACCCACCGGCATCATACGTCCACCACGGCAAGCCCGAGGCCATTTGCCCCAGCCCCCCGGCAATTTGCCGCCGCAGGGTCTCCCAATCGTACCCGACATCGCCCGACCAAGTGGCCGCCGCATAACGTTGCATTCCCGAGAAGCCACTGCGGGTAAAGATCATGGCCCGCCGCTGGGGATCGTCGCGCCGCAACCCCTCGTAAATGGTTCGGCTGACGTAGAGCGGATAAACATTGCGGTAGAGTTCGCCGGGCGTTGTTCCGGCGTTGATCCGCCGATTTTTCAGGTCGTCGTTTTCCGGCTCGGTTGCGTCCTGCCACCAAGCGTCGATCTGATAGGGTTGTAGGAGTTTTTCGCTGAAATTCTGCCAATAAAAGGCGGCGGCTTCCGGGTTGAAAAAGTCGATCCAATCGCTCCCGGCCAAGTAAAATCCCCGTTCCTCCATCGCTTTACCGACTTCGGACTGCCGGTCGATTTTAGACCAGACCGAAATCATCAGCCGCATATCCATCTCGTGCAACTCCTGCACCATGGCGGCGGGGTCGGGGTAGCGATCTTCGTCGAACTGCATGGCGTTCCAGCCGTATTTCCCCCAATATTGCCAATCCTGTACAATGAGGTCGATCGGTAATTGCCGCTGGCGAAACTCCCGCGCGTTTTCCAACAGCTCCTCTTGGGTGTTGTACCGTTCCCGGCAGTGGATGTAGCCCATCGCCCAGAGGGGCATCATCGGAGCAGGCCCCGTCAGCTCGCGGTAGCTGGCGATCACCTGATCGCCGTTCCCCGCAAAAACGGTGTAATCGACCCCTTGAGCCACCGGCGAACGGAAGACCGTCCGGTCGTCGACCACGCGCCAATAGAGCACCGGTTTGTCGTTGCGCTCGCCTTGCACTTCGATTTCATGTCGCCCGGCGGGCAGATCGACCAGTATCGAGGTGGTCGGCGGCAACCAGGTGTTGTTGATATCGATCACCGTCTGCCCGTCGATCGAGAGGTAATGCTTCCGTGCCATCTCCTGCCCGACATCTAACAACAGGGCATAACGCCCGTGCTGAGGAATGTCGATCGAGCCGGTGAAGGCGTTGATCCGCCTGACCTCTTGTCGGTTACCGCTCGTGCTGGTGGCGTTGACCGTCACTGCGGTGCCGTCCGCCCCGGCGGGAAGGAGTTCGACCGATTGATCGGCCGGGTTGAAGTCCGTCAGCCCATAGTTGTTCCACAACAGGCCATAGCCCTTGTTGGAGAGGACGAACGGGATCGAAATTTGGGTATTGACCTGCGTCAGGCGACGAGTCAGGCCCCGGATGTTGAGGTATCCGTCCTGAAATTGCCCCGTGCCGTAGAGGAACTCGTTAGGCGCTGAGTCGAACTGCTGTTCGACCCGGTAGGTCGGCTTGCCCTGCACCGTCGATTGTTCGACCGTCCGCCCGTCGGCCAGTTCGCTCAGGATGACCTGCCCGTCAGCGTTGCGAAAGGTCAGCACCTCGGTGGCCGGGTCGAATTCGACCGAGATCCCCTCTAACGAGAGGATCGTTCGGTCGTTTTCGTGGGAGACCCGGTATTTGGGTCGCCGAACTTTTTCGGTGTAGATCAGCTCCTCCATCGGGGTCGCTCCCGGCGGGGTAAATTGTACCCGAACCGCATTCCGATTCAACGGAATCAGCGAGAGCGTACCCTCCTCCAATTCCAACACAACCCCGTTTTTACCCTGCGGCGCACAGGCCGTGTAACCCAACGCGAGACAGAGCAGGCACACGGCCACCGCCACGAGAACTCCTTTTTTCAGAACTTTCATAGAAGCAGTTTTTGGAGGAACAATAAGCATTAAGGGAGCGTAACGCAGTATTTTGGATTTTTTGAAGTCCCTATTCCGAGAACATCCAATAATCAAAATACATCAAATGGCTGGCCGGAGAGCCTTTGACCACGAAGTAAAGGTCATGCACGCCGGTCACTTTTGGCAGGTTTTCGAGGGTGCGCATCTGCCAACGGTCGCTGCCACCGGTGCGGGGGATGCGGAACGAGCCTAACAGCTGGCCGTCGACCCCGTCCAGACGCACTTCCATCGTCACCGGATCGTTGTGCGTACCGGCCACCCGCGCCGTGAATTTCGAGGGGCCTTTGTCCCGGAAATCGACATCGCGCACCCGGATGTAACTGCCATCGTGATTGGCGGTTACAAATACACCGACCTTATCGTCCTGCGCCGATTTAAACCCTTCGGAGAAGGCGATCGTCTCGGCCTGATTCAACACATAAGGATTGAGCGTGGCGATCGCCGGAACCCCTTCGGTCATTTTGATCGGCGGAATCGAGCCGTCGGCGTTGAACATCAGCTCTTCCACAGCCACCGAACGGTTAAAGCCGCCGCCGCCGGGCAGGGCACCGTTGTGGTAGAAGAAATAAGTTTTCCCCCGGAAATCAATCACCCCCGGGTGGTTGGTAAAGGCACCTTCTTCGGTCGGCATCACCACACCGCCGTATTTCCACGGGCCGGTGGGGCTGGTGCTGGTCGAATAGCCGATGTGTTCGGGAAGCGGCCCACCCGGCCAAAAGAGGTAATAGAGCTGGTTGCGCTTGTAGATCCACGGGCCTTCTTCGTAAAGGGTTGCCCGGCGTTCGTCGCCGTCGCGTTTGCCGAACGACTCGGTGGTCATCGGTACCGAGACAATCTCCCCTTCGTAGGAGATCATATCCTCGTTCAGCTTGACATAATAGAGGTTCGGGTTGCCCCAATAGAGGTAAGCCTGCCCGTCGTCGTCGATGAAGACGGTCGGGTCGATGTCGCCGTTGCCACTTCGCGCCAGCGGCTTGCCGAGCGGATCGTAGAACGGCCCATAAGGGCTATCCCCGACAGCCACGCCGATCGCACCTCCCTGTGTCTTCGAAATTAGGGGCACATAGAGGTAAAATTTCCCGTCCCGTTCGATGCACTGCGCCGCCCAAGCGTCGCTTCGCCCCCATTCGAAATCGGTGTATTTCATAATCGCTCCGTGGTCCGTCCAGTTGACCATGTCATTCGTCGAGTAGAGCCGCCATTCGTCCATCGTGAACCAAGTCGACCCGTCCTCGTCGTGCGTGGTGTAGACATACAGCCGATCGTTATAGACCATCGGAGCCGGGTCGGCGGTGTATTGGGTCTGGATGATCGGGTTTTGAGCGACCACTGCGTTGACAGCCGCGAGTGCGGCAAACGTCAGCAAAAACGTTTTTTTCATTTTCATTTTCATTTTCATGTTAAATTAGCATTTGGGTTTTAATAAAATGGAATTTCTAAATGTGCGATGAGTGGTTTGAAAAAATCGTTACAGAAGCCTGCCGATAACTTTTACCGGACAGGCTTCCATAACAACTTCATGCTTTTACAGTAGTTTCAATTCGGTCTTTTGCAGGTAATCCTCGTCGGAGCTGGTGCCGTAGAAGATGTCGAACTCGCCCGATGTGGTCACCACGCGGCCGACCTCTTCGTTGAACCATTCAAAAGCGGTGCGATCGAGCGGAATAACCACTTGCCGCGTTTCGCCCGGAGCCAATTCGACCCGTTCAAACGCCCGCAGGGTCTTCACCGGCCCCTCTTCGTTCCGTTTTTTGATGTAAACCTGAATGATCTCCGTTCCCTTGCGGCGGCTGGTGTTGGTCACCGGCAGGGTGAGGGTCATCGTGTCGTCGATCTCCATTTCGGTGCGGTCGACTTGTGCTTGTCCAACGTTGAAAGTCGAATAGCTCAAACCGTGGCCGAAGGGGAAGAGCGGTTTTTCGGTCATATAGCGATAGGTGCGCCCGGTCATGTCGTACTCTTCGAAATCTTCCGGAATTTGGCTCATCCCCGTATAGAAGGTCAGCGGCAGTTTGCCCGCCGGGTTGTAATCGCCAAAGAGCACTTCGGCAATGGCCTGACCACCGGCCTGACCGGGGTACCACGCCTGCAAGATAGCCTCACAGTTTTCCGACTCAGGCACCAAGGCCACCGGCGAGCCGGAACAGTTGACCATGATGATCTTCTTGCCTGCATCGGCCAAAGCCTGAATACATTTGCGTTGCGAGGCCGGCAGTTCGATGTCGGTGCGGTCGCCGCCCTTGAAGCCCGGCATATCAATGGCCATCTGTTCGCCCTCCAATTCGGGAGAGATACCGCCCACGAAGATCACCACGTCGATGCCTTTCAGCTTGTCAACCAACAGGTTGTAATCGGCCGGGTATTCATAGCCCATGCTGAAGAAAAGCCCTGCATCGGCAAAGTCGAATTGGTGCGTGAAATCGAGCTGAATTTTATACTCCTTGCCCTTTTCCATGGCCACCGGGATGCGGCGCGGAATGCTTCTCCACGAGCCGAAGCGAGCCAACATTTCGCCGTTGACCGAGAAGCTGCTGCTCCCCATGGATTCGAGTTTAAAGACCACCTCGCCATCCTCTTCGGGGATGAAAACGGTTTCGTACCGAGCCGAGAAGAATTGCGGGTTTACGCCCATGGCAAAGCGGTTCATTCCGCCGGTTCTCAGGCGGAAAGCGTTGGTATAGTATTCAGTAGCAACGGGTTCGCCCTCTCTCCGCATATTGTTCCAATAGGTGGCTTTGACACCGGGTTTACCCTCGAACGACGATTTTTCGATCAGCGATTCGAGCATCATGTCGTCGACTAACTCACACGCCTTGTCGTAGAAGACGTTGCGGCGCGCCAGCGACCGGATGCCCTCTAAGGCGTTGATGCTCTGTACCGGACGTCCGTTGTAATTCCCCCACATCATGGCCGCGTCGTTGGCGTTCGGGCCGACCACAGCGATCTTGGTGTTTTTCGACAGGGGCAGGATGTTGTTTTTGTTTTGGAGCAGGGTCATGGATTGGCGAGCGATTTCAAGCGCAAGGGCCTGATGCTCTTTCGAGTTGATGACCGAAGCGGGAATCTGAGCATAGGGTACGATCGAATTGTCGTCGAAGTCGCCCAACTCGAAACGCCCAATCAACAGGCGCATCACGCTTTGGTCAATATCAGATTCTTCGACCAAACCCCGGCGCACAGCGTCCGGCAGTTCGTGGAACGGATAGTTCGATCCGCATTCCACGTCGGTTCCGGCCAACAGGGCTTTGGAAGCGGCGTGAACCTTATCCGAAGAGACCCGGTGCGAGGTGTAGAAGTCGGAGATCGCCCCGCAGTCGGTGACCACCAAGTACTCGAACCCCCACTCTTCGCGCAGGATGCGGTTCAACAGGCGGTTGTTGCCGCAACACGGGTCGTCGTCCAACCGTTGATAGGCACACATCACCTCGCGCACATCGGCATCGACCACCAGCGATTTGAAAGCAGGCAGATAGGTTTCCCACAGGTGACGCGCGCTCAGGTCGTTGATATTCAGCGAGTGACGGGTCGACTCAGGCCCCGAGTGTACGGCATAGTGTTTGGCGCAAGCCAGCAGTTTGCGGTATTTGGCATCTTCCGGCCCTTGCAACCCTTTGACCACAGCCACACCCATGCGGCTGGTCAGGTAGGGGTCTTCGCCGTAAGTCTCCATGCCACGGCCCCAGCGGGGATCGCGGAAAATGTTGACGTTGGGTGTCCAGACCGAGAGGCCGTTGTCGCGAATCCGTTCGTCGCCCTGCCGTTCCCGTTCGTGGAAACGCGCGCGGGCTTCGGTCGAGGTAACGTCGAAGACTTGGAAGACCAAATCATCGTTGAACGAGGCCGCCATGCCGATCGGTTCGGGAAAAACGGTCACATCGTCCTGATGCCCCACGCCGTGAAGTGCTTCGCTCCACCACGCAAATTTCTTAATCCCTAACCTCGGAACCGGTTCGGAATAGTCGCCCATCAGGCCGACTTTTTCTTCCAAAGTCAACCGCCCAAGCAAGTCGGCGGCCCGCTCCTGCGGCGAGAGATCGGGGTTTTGATAGGGCATCGTCTGTGCATAGCCCGTTGAAAGACAAAGCATTCCGGCCACAAAGGCCGACACGAGTTTCATTTTCATACTTTACGTTTTTTAAGTTATAGATCGGATTAATGATTGAATTGCCAATAGTCCAAATCGAACAACTCTCCCTCGCCTCCGGTAAAGACAAGGTAAAGGTCGTGAATCCCTTCGATCTTGCTCACCGGGGCGGAAAAAGTTCTCCACGCTCCCCAAGCACCGGTTCCGCTGACCGGGCAGGAGCCTAACAGGGTGCCGTCGCGGTCGTCCAACCGCAGTTCGATCGTTCCGCCAGCTGTCGCCGAGGCCGCCCGGACGTTGAACGATTCGGCTCCTTTTCCGAAATCGACCCCTTTCAGCATGAGGTAATCGCCGTTATGAACCGCCGTGACATACATCCCGACGCGGTCGCTTCGGTCGCTCTTCAGCCCTTCGCTCCAAGCAATGGTTTCGGCCTCGGTGCGCCGGAAGGGGTTCCACGATTCGATCTGTTCCACACTCACGCCTTCGTCCCACCAGGGGAGTTCTTGGATCGTGCCGTCGGGGTTATAGGTCATCTCGGCCACGCACACCGAACGCCGTTCGTGGTGTTTGTCCGTGCGCATGAAATTCAGCCGGAAGTTGAAACCGAAAACATAACTCTTTCCCTTGTAGTCGATGATCCCCGGGTGGTTACCGGTCGCCCGACTGTCCGGCGGCATGATGTATCCTTTGAACGTCCACGGGCCGGTGGCGCTGGGCCCCATGGCATAGCCGATCCCCTCGGGACAGCAGGTGCTGGCGTAGGAGAGGTAATAATGTCCGTTCTTTTTCCAAACCCAGGGGCCTTCCTGATAGTGGAACGGGTCGGCCTGTCCTCGCGTTTTTTGGATGGAGGGGTCTTTGACAATGTCGCCGTCCACCGAAATCATATCTTCGTTGAGCTTCACATACCACAGGTTGGGGTTGCCCCAATAGAGATAGGCCTGCCCGTCGTCGTCGATGAATGCGGAGGGGTCGATGTCTTCGGGGCTGTTGACCACCAGCGCCTTGCCGATCGGGTCTTTGAAAGGCCCATAGGGCGAGTCGCTCACCAAAACGCCGATGCCCACGCCGCCCGGCATCGGGCAGTACATATAATATTTACCGTTGCGTTCGATGACTTGGGGTGCCCACGCGCCGTTGTTTTTATCCTTGACCCAACTGAAATCGTTCAGCGAGGCCACCACCCCGTGATCCGTCCAGTTGACCATGTCGGTGCTGGTGTAGAGCATCCAGTTCCTCATCCGGAACTGGGACTGCCCGGGCGGGGCATAATCCTCGTCGTGCGAGGTGTATAGGAATACGGTGTCGTTGATGACAACCGGTGCCGGATCGGCCGTAAAGCTGGTCTGGACAATCGGCAGTTGGGCGTGAGCCGCCGTGGCACAGAGTGCTCCGGTCAGCAGGGTCAGAAAAGCAGTTCTCATGGTCGTATCGGTTTACGCTGGGCAGTTATTGTTTGAATTGCCAGCTGTCGAGGTTAAACAGGTCGCCTTCGGTGCCTTTGAAGATGAAAAACAGGTCGTGTACCCCGCCGCCCCGGAGGTTGATCTCCGCGATAAAGGTTTTCCAACTGTCCCATCCGCCGGTGGAGCCGATTTCGCACACGCCGATCTGTGGGCCGTAGAAGTCGTCCAGCCGAATTTCGATCCGACCGCCTTGCGAGGCACTGGCCGCTTCGATCTCGAACGAAGAGGCTCCCTGCCGGAAGTCGACCCCTCGGACAATGATATAGTCGTTGTTCTGAATCTGCGTGACGTACATTCCCACCTTGTCGCTCCGCAAGGTTTTAACCCCCTCGCCCCAACCGATCGTCTCGGCTTGGGTGCGTCGGAACGGGTCGAGCGTTTCGATCTGTTTAACCCCCGCCTCTTTCCAATAGGCCACCGTCGGGATGGTGCCGTCCAAATTATAGGTCATTTCGGAGGCCATCGAAGAGCGTTGTTCCATAAATTCAGGCGTTTTCATCTTGTTCAGGTCGTAGCTCAACCCGAAGACGTAGGATTTTCCCTTGTAGTCGATGATCCCCGGGTGGTTGCCCCGGGTGCGCTGGGTGGCATCCATAATCATCCCTTTGTAGACCCACGGGCCGGTCGGCGAGTCGCTCATGGCATAGCCGATCCCCTCGGGACAACAGGTGCTGGCATAGGCCAGATAATAGTGCCGTCCCCGTTTGTAGACCCACGGGCCTTCCTGGTAGTTGGCCGGTTTGGTCGGCTCTTTGACGATTTCGCCGCTGATCGAGATCATGTCCTCGTTGAGTTTGACATAATAAAGGTCGGGGTTGCCCCAATACATCCACGCCTGTCCGTCGTCGTCGATGAAGACCGTCGGGTCAATGTCGTTCCAATGCTCCTTTTGCCAAACGAGGGCTTCGCCCAACGGGTCGACAAAGGGACCGTAAGGCGAATCGGCCACCAACACCCCGATGCCGTTGCCGTGGATCGGGCAGTACATATAATATTTGCCGTTGCGTTCGATGACCTGATTAGCCCACGCACCGTTATCCTTGTCGATCCACGTGAAATCTTTCAGCGAGGCGACTGTGCCGTGATCCGTCCAGTTGACCATGTCCGTGGAGGTGTAAAGCAACCAATCGAGCATCTCGAACCCCCGCGCGCCGTCTTCGTCGTGGGTGGTGTAGAGAAAAACGGTGTCGTTGATAACGACCGGTGCCGGGTCGGCGGTAAAACGGGTCTGGACAAGCGGCAATTGAGCCGTTGAGGCCAACGGAAGCGCGGCGACCAGCCAAAGCGCGGCGGTAAGTTTTTTCATGGAGGTTATTTTTAATGATTTATTCGTCTATTTATAATTGAACAGTCGTCCGGCTTCCGTCGTAAGAAACCGACTGAGCGGCATTCACCGCGCCCGATTCGACGAGAACCACGCGGAAAGTACGCCCGGCCAACATTCCCGGATAACTGCCCCGGCGGGTGTCGATGGTCAGCGTGCGCGCGGAGTCGTCCCAGCTGAAGTCGATCTCCGAATAGGCTCCCTGTTCGTAATTGTAGTTGTCAAATTCGTCTTCGTAGAGAACAAACGACCCGTCGGCTCCCCGGTAGACGCGGATTTCCAGATCGTCCCACTTTTTCTCTTGGGCATATTGCACCTTCGGGCCGAACGGAACGATCGCTCCCGCTTTTACGTAGAGCGGCATGATGTCGATCGGTGCCTCCCGCGAGACGGTTTGTCCGCCGGTCAGCTTTTCGTTCGTCCAGAAGTCGTACCAATCGGCTCCCTTAGGCAGGTAAACCTCGCGCGATTTTACGGTCGAGAAATCCTCTTCCCGCACCGGGTTGCGCGTCCCCTCGCCGGAGATCACCCGGGTGTACATCCGCTCGACCACCGGGCAAACCAACAGCGACTGCCCGAACATATATTGGTCGGCGATGTCCCATACGTTTTTGTCGGCCACGAAATCCATCATCAGCGCGCGGATTAGGCTCGACTGGCGAGCCGACACCTCCCAAGCCGTCGAATAGATATAAGGAAGCAGCGAGTACCGCAGGTTGATGAATTTTTCAACGGCGTCGTAAATCGGCGTTCCCTTTTCGCCGAATTGCCAAATTTCGCGGGGCGCATCGGCTCCGTGCGAACGCATCATCGGGGTAAACGTCCCGAACTGCAACCAGCGGGCGTAAAGTTCCCGATAGTCCGGGTCTTCCAATTTGCGCGGGTAACTCCCGAGGAAGAATCCGCCGATGTCGCTGTTCCAGTGAGGAATGGCGCAGAGCGAGAAATTAAGCCCGGCCGGGATTTGTCGAGCCAGTACGTCCCACGTGGCCTGAACGTCGCCCGTCCACGTGTTGGCTCCATAGCGTTGTTGCCCGGCAAAGGCCGAACGGGTCAGGATAAAGACACGCCGGTCGGAGGTCACGGCGCGCTGACCGTCGTAAACGCCGCCCACGGCCACCAGCGGATAGGCGTTGCGCACCTTGCGGAACGAGCCGAGGTAGGTCGGGTTGTCCATGTCCGAGGGGCGGGCATCCAAGTGATCCGGCTCGGTCGAGTCCATCCACCAGCCGTCGAGACCCAGCGAGAGTAAGCCGTCGTTCAGGTGGTTCCAATAGATTTCCCGCGCTCCGGGGTTAAACGGGTCGTAAGGCTTCACGCCCGAGGGGTAGTCCCGGTTGGGCGGCCATTTGCTGGAGCCGGATTGCGGCCACGTACCCATATCGAGCAACATCCCCTGTGGCTCCATGGCGCGGTATTGTTTGGTCATCGGCCCGAAGGAAGACCAGATCGAAATGACCATCTTGGCATTCATCCCGTGAACTTCGCGCATCATGCGTTGCGGGTCGGGGAAATCTTCGTGCAAAAATTCCATCGCGTTCCACAGGTAATTGCTTCCCCAATATTGCCAGTCTTGAATGATGCCGTCCAACGGTACGCCCAACTCGCGGTATTTGCGCACGATGCCGACCGTCTCGTCCTGACTTTTGTACCGCTCCTTGCTTTGGAAAAATCCATACGTCCAAAGCGGGAGCATCGGCACCTGACCGGTCAGCTCGCGCATCTGAGCCACCACACCGTCCCCACTGCCGCCGTACATGAAATAATAGTCGACACAGTCGCCGACCTCCGAGTTGAACGAGGTCTCCTCTGCGTTGTCGGTAAAGAGGGTGGGGGAGTAGTTGTCCCAAAACAGCCCGTAACCTTTGACGGATTGGAAAAACGTAATCACGTCCTCCGTGTTCCCCTGAATCAGCCGTTTGGTGATGCCCCGTTGCGACAACTGCCCGTTCTGGAGCTGGCCGAGGCCGTAAATCGCCTCTTCGGCATCGAGCACAAAGGGCTGGTAAACGGAGAAAGCCGGCACACCCGCATCATCGAAGTCGGTGAACGTGGCCGCCGATTTTTCGCGGATCAACGCTTTGCCGCCCCGCGTGTAGAACGACAGGGTGCCCGAGCGCAAGTCGAGATCAAGGCGCAGTTGATCGCTTTCCAGCCGGATAGCATTGCCCCGTTTGCGCGCGGTAAAGTCGACGGCCTCGGGGGTGGCGATGACCGAGAGACTCTCCTTCGTATATTCCCACCCTTGCGGGGCTTTGACAACCCGGACGGCGGAAGGATTAAAAAACAGCACTTCGATCTCCGTCCCGGCCACGCTGGTGCGGATCCCGTGGGCGGTCTTTTCAAAGTCTTGAGCAAAAACTTGCCCCGCCATAAACAGCAGAGCCACGAGCGATGCGGTAAAAAGTCTCATATAAGTAGATCGTTTAAGCGGTTTGGTGTTGGGTCAAGTTTCCAAAGATAAACAGTTTTTTTAAAAAGAGGGTGCATTTCGTGGTAAATATTTTGCTGTTGTTGCTGTTTTTTCCTGCGCTTTGCTTAAATTTGGAACTTGGATAGAGACTAACTCATAAACCCGATACCTGATGAAAGGAAAACTTTACGCTCTTTTTTTCGCGCTGATCGCCGTGCTTTTTTCGGCGTGTGGCTCAAACTCAAACGATGTGGTTTCGCCCAACGGCGAGATTCGTGTGCAACTGACCCTCACCCCGACGGCCGACAGCGAGTATGGAACGGTCAGTTTTGCCGTGGAATACGGCCGGGGCAAGTCGGCCCAAACGCTTCTGAGCGGGGTGACGCTCGGCATGGAGACCGATGCCCAGCACTTTACCGACGGCCTGAAGTTGATCTCCGTCTCAGAACCGACCCCGATCGAGGAGGCATACAAGATGATAACCGGTAAGCGAAGCCACTGCTTCAACTCGGGCACCGAGCGGAAATACCGCTTCGAGAACGAGGCGGGCGGGCAGTTCGACGTGGTTTTCCGCGCCTACAACGACGGGGTTGTCTTCCGCTATGACCTGACCGCGCTGGGCGAGGGCACCGAATACATCCTGAGCGAAAGCACCGTCTACCCCATTCCGCAGGGCACCAACCGGTGGATGCAAACTTATGCGATTGATTACGAGGGCTTTTTCCCGCTCAACACCGACGGATCGGTGGCCGGTCGGAGTCGTTTCCCCAACTATTGGGGCTATCCGGCGTTGGTCGAGCCGCAAGAGGCTGTTTTTGTGTTGATTACCGAGGCCAACATTCGGCGCGGACACAGCGGCTCGCGCCTCTACAACGGGAACAGCCCGGATCGGTACGAGGTGCAGATGCCCGACGAAAAAGTGGCCTTCAGCGGAGCGTGGAGTTCGCCTTGGCGGGTGCTGATGGTCGGCTCGCTGGCCGACATTGTAGAATCGACGCTGGTCACCGACGTTTCCGAACCCAGCCAGGTCGGCGACACCTCGTGGATCAAGCCCGGCCCCGCCTCGTGGGTCTATTGGGCATACAACCACGGATCGAAGGACTTCCAGATCGTCAAAGATTACATCGACTTGGCCGCCGAAATGGGTTGGCCCTATGACCTGATCGACTGGGAATGGGACGTGATGGAGAACGGCGGCACGATCGACGATGCCCTGAGTTATGCGCACGAACGCGGGGTAAAACCGCTGTTGTGGTACAATTCCGGCACGAGCTGGATCGGCCCCGGCGCGCCCGGCCCGCTGGATCGGTTGATCGACAAGGCCACCCGCGAGCAAGAATATGCCATGCTCAACGGCATGGGCGTGGCGGGCATCAAGATCGACTTTTTTGCGATCGACGGGGCCGAGATGATGAATTATTACATTGACCTGCTGGAAGATGCGGCGAAATACAACCTGCTCATCACCCTCCACGGGGCGACGATCCCCCGAGGCTGGCAACGCACCTACCCCCACCTGATGACCACCGAGGCGGTCTACGGGGCCGAATGGTACAACAACAACCCGCTATTGACTCCCCGCGCCGCCGCGCACAACGCCACGTTGCCCTTTACCCGCAACGTGATCGGCTCGATGGACTACACGCCGGGGACATTCTCCGACTCCCAAAATCCGCACATCACCACCCACGGCCACGAGTTAGCGCTCTACGTGGTCTTCGAATCGGCCTTGCAACACATGCCCGACCGTCCTGATGTGTATCGCGCACTTCCTGAAGCGGTTAAGACATTGCTTTCCGGGCTTCCTACCGCGTGGGACGACACCCGGCTGTTGGGCGGATACCCCGGCGAGGAGGTCATTATCGCCCGCCGCAAGGGCGACACTTGGTACATCGGCGGCCTGAATGGCACCGAAGATGCTCGGACACTCCGCTTTACACCGGCCACGCTGGGCATCGAGGGCCTCTCCATTGCCCTGTTCAAGGACGGAGCCGACCCCCGGAGCTTTACGCTGGAAGATAGCACCCCGATCCTCGACCCCACCGCCGAGATCGCTATCGACTGCCTGCCACGCGGAGGCTTTACGGCGGTGATTCATTAAAATTATGAATTAATTATGATTCTCATGAAAAAAATAACTAACCTACTCTTTTTAAGTTTGTTGCTGTTGACCGCTTGCGGCAGTGCGAACAACTCGGTACAAAGCACCACCTTTACCAATCCGGTGGTCTTTGCCGACGTACCCGACCCCGACGTGATCCGCGTGGGGAGCGATTTTTACATGGTCAGCACGACCATGCACCTGATGCCCGGGGTGCCGATCATGCACTCGAAAGACCTCGTGAACTGGGAGATCATCAGTTACGCGATGCTGGAAAACAAGGACAGCCCGCTCTACGACTTGGAGGGTGGTAATGTTTACGGCAAAGGGCAGTGGGCCACCTCGCTCCGGTATCACGGTGATCGTTTCTACCTGCTCTTTGCCACGAACAACCCGCAAAAATCCTACGTCTACACCACCAAAGACCCGGCGGGGAAATGGGAGAAGATCATGGACATCAATACCTTACTGCACGACACTTCGTTGCTTTTCGACGACGATGGTCGGGTGTATGCCGCCGGTGGTTCGGGCGGAGTTCGGGTGCGCGAGCTGAAGAGCGACCTGACCGGGTTGAAGGAAGACGGACTGGACATACAGGCGATCAATGGCCGCGAGATGGGTCTGAGAGGCCTGTTGGAGGGTTCGCACATCCAAAAAATCAACGGAAAATACTATGTCTTTATGATCTGGTGGCCGGGTGGCGGCGTGCGCACCCAATTGGCTTTCCGTTCGGACAGCCTGCAAGGGCCTTATGAACACAAGGTGATCCTCTCCGATACGCTCGACCTGCGTGGTGCGGGTGTGGCACAGGGCAACATCGTCGACACCGAGGATGGCCGTTGGTACGGGATGCTTTTCCAGGATCACGGTGCCGTGGGGCGCGTTCCGGTGCTGATGCCCTGCCGTTGGATCGACGGCTGGCCGATACTTGGCGACGAAAACGGGCGAGTGCCCAAGGT
This sequence comes from Rikenellaceae bacterium, assembly GCA_031262465.1. Classification (GTDB taxonomy): domain Bacteria; phylum Bacteroidota; class Bacteroidia; order Bacteroidales; family Rikenellaceae; genus JAJQAW01. The sequence continues at coordinate 7,508 of JAISHQ010000086.1, read as the reverse complement.
GATGGAAAAACCGGTGCAGGGCTATTCGGCAACGCCGTTGGTGGTTAGCGACGATTTCTCCGGCTCGACCCTCGGGCTGACTTGGGAGTGGAACCACAACCCCGACAACACCCTTTGGTCGCTGACCGAAAGACCGGGGTATATGCGTCTGAAAACCGGCAAAGTGGTGCAGACCATCTTCGAGGCACGCAATATGCTCTCGCAACGCACCGAAGGGCGTATGTGTAGCGGGGTGATCGCCTTAGACGTGTCCAACATGAAGGACGGTGACGTGGCTGGGCTGACGGCCTATTGCGCCGAGCCGGGGATCATCTCGGTCGTCATGGAGGACGGCAAAAAATACTTGGTCATGGTCGATCGCGATCAGGAGAAGGAGCGGGTCGAACTGACCAAGAATAAGGTCTATCTCCGGTTGGATTGCGACTTTACCGACGGGGTCGATCAGGCGACTTTCTTTTACAGCCTGAACAACCGGAAATGGAGCCAGTTGGGTGGCGAGTTCAAGATGGTTTATAACCTCCGCCACTTCATGGGCAACCGTTTCGGCATCTTCAACTACGCCACCCAAACGCCGGGAGGATACGTCGATGTCGACTTCTTCGAATACAGCCGCATCACCGAAGCCGAAGCGATGGCTATGATTGCCGACCCGGAAGAGATTTAATTCAAGAACTGAAACAACACAAAAAAGCTCCGCGAATCGGTTCGCGGAGCTTTTTTATCTTGAAATTTACTTGTTTTTAGGGTAAGAAATTGTTTGGGATTTTCAGCTTTCGATCTCATTGATTCTCTCATTGACTTCAGCACACACCATACTAATCAGTGCAAAAACGAGAGTAAGACATGAAGGAATAAAGACATAATTAAACAGAATAGATACAAATGGAATCGCCGCATTTAACACACCTAAAAAAGCACACGAAAAGATAAATAACTTCACTGGTCTTATGATTTGTATATATTTATTTGTTCTTCTGCGATTCACAAGACAAAGCAACCTGGTTCCATAAATAAAGAGGTATAATGCCATTCCCATCAGTGCTTTCAGAAGACAAGTCTTCAGAGAATAGGGTAAAACTTGTTTTTTAAATGTCGACACCAACTGCTCTGCAGTCCTATTGCCTCCTGTTAATTCCGTGTACACCTGATTGTACATTGTGTCCATCAGCTCAGGCTGCAATATCTTGAAATCTAAACTGTTCCACTCTTTGATTAATTCTATTTTCTGAGCCACATTGCTGTGCAGGTCGTTGTAAATGGGGTATGCCGACAATGCAATCCCCGTCAAAGCGAGTATTACTAAAAGTTTGGCCGACTTGGTACTAAACAAATCTGTTATGCCTTCTGCTGAGCCCATGGGATATACTTAATTAATTGTATTAGATAACTCCATGAATTTTAAAAACATTTCTATTTGCGATCTCTTACCACCATCGCATATCTGCCCTATATCATTATCTTTCTGATCAAGAAGTCCATACCGCTGCTTCTTCTTTAATTCCTCTCTTCTTTTTATTAACTTCTTAGCAAACTCTTTCAATCGTTGGTAATTTAAACGTTTTAAACGTTCCATATCGAACGTATGTGCCATACATTTATAGTTTGTCCTCATATCCAGCAGGTTGTGACTGAGATTATGGATAAAAGAGGCGTTGTGTTTTTCTTTTTCTTCTTCAATAAAGTAAATCCGGACATTGGAAGCGTTGTTTGGATCAAAATAAAACAACTTAACAGGCTCAGACCAACCGGGTATCTGAAATTCACAAGTTCCAATGGGGAGGTCGGGCAAATCGCCCTCGGTGTAAGTCACAACCACCGTGGTGGCAATATGCTCAACCATTTCATCTTTCTTGCTATGTTTCTTCTTTTCGCTTTTGCATCGGGTGGAGTCCAAAATGGTATCCTGCATCCACGCCCCCAATTCAGCTATGGAGGACTCTTTTCCCTCATCGCTGTGACCCTCTATTTTGATTTTTATTTTCTGCTCTACCGTCTGACGTTTGCTCTTTAAACCTAAAATATAGTTCAGAAGATCCATGGTGAATTTTTTGCCATTCGGTACATTTTCTCCTACCTGTAAATCGAACTGAAAACCCAACTTCAGGCGATTGGTTACACCAAAATCATCGCTTGAAAAATGGCGACGAACCTTGCTGTTTTTCCTAAAAAGCACATATTCTGTACCGTCCGACTTAAAGGCCAAACGGTGTCCTATAAATTCGGGAAATTTTATCGTATTACACGCCTGAAAATAACTACGTTCCACCTCTCTTTTTGTAGTACACATACCCACATTTCGATAATGTAGACGACGATGATGTTCCGGCTCACCTTTATCCTCAATCAATTTATTGTACCTATGTAATTCCTTTAAGAAAGCGGGCAACTGACGTTCTCTTATCTTTTCTAAGGGACGTATGTCCACGCACAGAAATTCAACATCGACAGTCATGGCAGATCAATTTAGAGGTTAAAAAACAAGAGAGGGACTGACCAGTCAGATAAAAGATCATCGTAGCCTGAAAATACGACCAATTCACTTTCAAATCATTTGACTTAAGCACCCTATTCGGCGCAACGCTTCGATTCAATCTCAGCGGCCTGAAAAAGCAAAAGAGTCGTATCTTACTGTAATCCCTCCTTGTTTGTATATGATTTTCTGTAATTTGTCTTCGTTTACAAAGTAAAATAATAAAAATTACATTGTCAAATAGTTTAGTAGTTTGTTTGTTTGTTTTTTATTTAGAGATTGCCGAGCAGGTCAAGAGCCGATCCACGTCGCTTTTTTCCAGAGGTATTCCAGTGGGCCGTGGCGGTGGGACTTCATCCACCAGCGGCAGAAAGCGAGTTGCAAGCAGAAGAAGACGGCTCCCATCAGGATGCTGTATGTGATCCCCACGGTCAAGTACAGGCTGAATCCCCAGTGGTAAAAGAGCATCGTGCCGATGACCGACTGGCTCAGGTAGTTGGTCAGGCTCATCCGGCCATAAGGGGCGAGTTTTATCAACACACCCTCCATCCGGGTGGTGTAGAAGAGGATAATAAGGCCTCCGACCATCGCGATCATCATCGCCATATTTTCGTAGGATTTCAGCGCCAAAGTCAACGGACGCAGGACACTGCGGCTTTCGACAAACTCGGGTAGCAGGGTGCGCAAGCCTTCGGTGGCGAAGAAGACCACCGCCGACCAGCAGATCGCCTTGAACCAGAGTTTCAGGTTCTTCTCTTCGCCCAATAGCCACCCCCGGCGACCGACGAGCATCCCCAAGACGAAGAGGCCGGCTGTTTGGGTGATCCGTCCGTTGGTCACGTACCAGTCCATGTTGGCCAAGAGGCCTGTTCCGATGTTGGTTCGAAGCATTTGGCCGAAACTTCCTTCTGCCTGTACCGGGGCGATGTCTCCGAACGAGGCATCGAACCAGCCCCGCGAGGGAACAAAGGCCGGGTCAATCAGGGCATGAACCGTGTTCCACAGCTCCATGGGTTGGAGCAACAGGACGAGGGCGATCGCCCCGACGGCTTTGTCCGGCAGGCGGCAAACCAAGACCAACACCAAGCCGAGGATCGAATAGAGCACCAAAATATCGCCCGGGTAGAACAACGAATTGACCAGCCCGATCACAAAGAGCAGGACAAGTCGCCAAACAAAACGGAGGCGAAAATCTTTCCCCTTGATCCGTTGGTTGTTGTCCTGAATAAAAAAGCTGAAGCCGAACAGCAGGGCAAAGATCGCATAGCCTTTCCCGCCGAAGAGGAAGAAGATCGAGTCCCAAACGACCTGATCGGTAAAATTCAACAGCGCGCCCTGCGTGGCCGTGTCGGGATAGGCATAGAAATTAAAGTGCTCGACAAAATGTACCAGCACAATGCCCAAAATCGCCACACCGCGCAGGACATCGGCCACGTCGATCCGCATCGCGGAAACAGTTTGAGTTACAGTGTTATTATTCATTTTCCTTTGTTTTTTAGAAACTTCTTTAGAAGTCTATTACCTCCCAATACGCTTCTTTCGGCTCCATCTCACGATCAAAGAGCATCGGATAGTCGCCCCGCCCGCGAACCGGCATGTTGTGCAACCACGTATAACTGTCGGACACCGCCCAGAAAGTCACGCTTTTGACCACGTCCTTGTTGGCGCGCAGGCATTCGAAGTAATCTTTGTAGAACCGGGCCTGTTCCTGCTCGGTGCGGCGGTCGAACGCCCGAGTCCACGGCGTTTGGTGCAAGGCTCCCTCGCCGTGGTAATTGGTGTAGACCGTCAGGTCGAGTTCGGTGATGTGAACCTCCAGACCCAGCGAGGCGAAGAGGTCGATCGAAGCCTGAATGTCTTCGACCGTGGTCTCATCCATGCTCCAGTGAGCCTGCATACCCACCACGTCAATGGGCACACCGTTCTCGATCATCTCCTTGAGCATCGCGTAGGTTTTCATCCGTTTGAGCGAGTCGGTCAGGTGGTAATCGTTGTAGACCAATTTCAGGTCGGGGTCGAGTGCGCGGGCGGTGCGGAAGGCGTGCCAAATGAACTCCTTGCCGGCAATGCGGTACAACGGGCTGTCGCGAAACTGCTCGTCGGCGTTGTCCGAAATGGCCTCGTTGACCACGTCCCAGCAGAAAACATCGCCTTTGAAGTGCGGAACGACCGCCTTGATGTGGTCTTCGATCCGTTGGAGCAGGGTCGCCGAATCGACATCGTTGCCCGCCTCGTCCGTGTAGAAAAAGCGGGGCAGGCTGGCGTGCCATACCAACGTATGACCGCGCACCTTTTGGCCGTTGCGGCGGGCGACTTCGATGTAACGGTCGGCCCGTTCAAAATTGTGGGTAAAGTCCGAAAGCAATGTTCCGGCCATCTTCATGTCGTTTTCGGCGGTGATGCTGTTGAAGTGTTTGGCCACCATCGACGAGGCTTGACCCCGGAATTGTGCCGAGCTGATCGCCACCCCAACGTCGAAATAGTCGGCGAAGACCTCTTTCAGCGCCGGAATAACTTTGGCCGAAGTGGCATACATCCCGATCGTTGCGCCGACAAAGCCGCCCGCCGAGTGGGTGCTCAGGTTTTTCACGTCGACACCCCCGGCAACCTCTTGCCAATCGCCGTCGCCAAAACAGACGTAGAACGTGCCTTTGTCCTTGTTGACCGAAATTTTCATCCCCACGGCCGCTTGCTCACTGCCTGCCGGAACGGGGAGCGTGGCAACTCGCTGAATGTCGCCCCGTTCGGTGCGATCGAGCGTGATGACCATTTTACCCTCTTCCATTGTTTTGCCTAAGACGATGTTGAACCGTTCGTTTTGGAAATAGACCAGCCCGGCGAGTTTCCGCTCGGTCGAGGGTACGAAATTGAAGCGGGTTTCGGCTTCAAAAACCTGATGTTGTTGCCGTTTGCCGAGGTAGGCCGGGTTGTCCATGTCGTAAATCGAGCGGGGTAGGGCGTCGATCACCATCTGCCCGTCCTTGGGCCGCCACCAATCCCCGCGCGGGGTGCGGATCATCGACCATTCGAAATCGAGCGCGCTCTTGTCGAACTCGTCACGCCAGGTGAAATTGCCCGTCAGGTAGGGATAGCCCGTTCCGGGGAGGAGTCCTTTTTTCCGAACCACGGTCGGAACGGCTTTGCCTTGCTCCAAAACCACGGGATAGCCGTCCTTCCAGCTGACAGGCAACAGGAAAGTCTCCCGGCCCGTGTTGTAGAAATCGTCCTCATAGGGGCGGCAGGCCAAAAATACGCCCCACCATTGGCCGGTGTGGTCTTGCAGGAAGTCCAAGTGGCCGGTGGTCGTGATTTTGTCCGGGCGCACCGGCGGCAGGTCGCGCTGGGTGAGGATCGGGTTGATCGGGTTCGACAGGTAAGGCCCCTTGATGTTGTCGGCGCGCAGGGCCACTTCGGAGTGTTGTTCCCACGTGCCCCCTTCGGCGGCGATCAGGTGGTATTTGCCGTCGATCTTATAGAGGTGAGGCCCTTCGATGTACTGCGGCTGGGGCAACCAATCGAGGCTCTCCTCTATCAGCACGGTCATCTCGCCGACGGTTTCGTCCTTTTCCGTGTCGTACTCGCGCAGGACGATCATTTTGTGGTTCGGGAATTTCAACACCGGCGGATCGGTGCGGTGAACGATATAGGCCTTGCCGTCGTCGTCGAAGAAGAACGACGGGTCGATGTCATAGACCTCCGGCAAGAGGATCGGCTCGGACCAAACACCGGAGTGGGGGTCTTTCGTCTTGACCACAAAGTTCCACACGCCGTCGGTGCTGGTGGTAATCATATAAAAGGTGTCGTTGTGCGGGTTGTACTCGATGGCCGGGGCATAAATCCCGCGCGAGTGGCGCAGACCGGCCAGTTCGAGCTGAGAGGGGCGGTTGAGCACGTGCCCTATCGGTGTCCAGTTGACCAAGTCCTTGCTATGGAAGATGGGCACGCCCGGAAAATAGCCGAACGAGGAGTTGACCATGTAATAATCCTCGCCCTTGCGCGTGATGCTCGGGTCGGGCCAAAATCCGGCCACGATCGGGTTGATGTACTCCTTGGCCGGGTTGTACGGGGTGTTGAACCGGGTGTCGTTGCCCGTGTACTCGAAATAGTCGAAAATAGCCTTGTTTTCCGCCGGAATCGGAACCGCTAGCGGGCGGATGCCCATGCGCGGAGTTTGGCCGGGTTGTCCGGGTTGGCCGCCGTTTGGCCGTGCCGGTTGCTGGGGAGAGACCCATACGGGTGCCCCCGGAGGTGTCCATGTCGGCCCACCGGGTTGACCGGGAGCCGCTTGCGGCGGTTGCCCCGAGGCAGAAAGCGCCGCTCCCAATAGCGGGACAAAGAGCAGGGTAAAGAGTGATTTTTTCATGGTTGAAGTATTTGGATTAGTATATGAGTTCGCGATTCTCTTGTTAAGTAATTTTTCGACTTTACTTGCAACTTGTTTTGGGTTATCGGATACAAAAATAAACTTTTCCCGCAACAGCGCAACACTTTTCACCGCCGAACTTTGCAATTTCCCGCAATTCACCTCCACTTTCCGCCGCAAGACGCTGCAATTTTCCACAACAGCACGATACTTTCCGCCGCCGGACTTTGCAATTTCTCGAAATAGTGTTACATTTGCGCCGTCGGCAACCTCTTTTTGGCTTCGTCGGATTTGCTTTAGGGGTGTGCCAGTCATATTATGCGGAAATAGCTCAGTCGGTAGAGCATCAGCTTCCCAAGCTGAGGGTCGCGAGTTCGAATCTCGTTTTCCGCTCCCAAGGGTCTCATTTTGAGGCCCTTTTTTGTTTGTGATGGTTGGCGGATCGGTGCAAACAAATCTGATTATCAGCAAAATGCGGCATAGTGACGAATCCTGCCTGCCGCACTCTCCGAAGAACAACGCACCTTAATCGTGGCCTGTTCGTGGTACAACTCCATGGTCACGAAAATGTACCACTAAACGGGTGCTTATGCGCTATTACACAGTATTTTACGTAGTAACCGTCCGGTTTTTCCTACCTAAATTTACCGCCAAAAAGACGGCGGTTTTCCCCTC
>JAISHQ010000065.1 GCA_031262465.1 Rikenellaceae bacterium | reverse complement strand
ATCAGCCCCATTTTGCGGTCGCCGACCAATTTGGCCGGGGCGTTGGTGAAGACCAATTCGCAAGTCGGCGAGCCTTTGATCCCCATTTTATTCTCGATGCGGCGCACTTTGGTGGCGTTGTTCCGCTTGTCGTAAACGAACATGGAAAGCCCGCGAGCGTCTTTCGTGCCCTCTTCCGAGCGCGCCAACACGAGCGCGATTTCGGCATCGCCGTTGGTGATGAAGCGTTTTACACCGTTCAACAGCCAGGTGCCTTGCGCCTCGTCCCAATGCGCTTTGAGCATAACGGCTTGCAGGTCAGAACCGGCATCCGGCTCGGTCAAGTCCATGGCACAGGTCTCGCCCTCCAAGCAGACGCGGGTCAGGTACTCTTGTTTGATCTCCTCGGAGGCAAATTCGTTGAGCGTCTCGGCGCAATCCTGCAACCCCCAGATGTTTTCGAAGCCCACGTCGCCGCGCGCCACCATCTCGTTCGACATGACAAAGCAGGTCAACGGCAGGTTCAGCCCGCCATATTTTCTCGGCAGAGAAATCCCATAGAGGCCGGCCTGTTTGATCGTGTCGTGGTTCTGCTGAGTCCCCCGGGCATAGACCACGCGGTCGTTGACCACCGTAGGACCCTCGTGGTCAACCGATTCGGCGTTGGGAGCGATCACCTCGCCGCAAATTTCGCCCAGCGTCTCCAGCACTTTTTGGTAGGAGTCGATCGCGTCCTCGTGGTCGACCGGCGCGTAATCGTATTCGTCCTTGTCGCGGAAGCCGCGTTCGCGCAGTTCCACGATCTTTTTCATCAACGGATGATTCAGGTGATACTGAAAATCCTTATTGTCTGTAAAAAAGTTTGCCATCTCTTTCCTTATTACTTACTGTTCAGCTTATAGGCCTTAATCATTTTCGGGATCACATCCATCACGTCGCCGGTGATGGCGAAATCGGCGATCCGGTTGATCGGCGCCTCGGGATCGGTGTTGATCGAGATAATCATGGACGAGCCGTCCATCCCCGCCGTGTGCTGGATCTGTCCGGAGATGCCGCAGGCGATGTAGAGTTTCGGACGCACCGTGGTACCGGTCTGGCCGATTTGGCGCGCGTGTTCGGCAAAGCCCGAGTCGACCGCCGCGCGCGAAGCACCCACTTCGCCGCCCAACAGTTCGGCCAGCTCGAACAGGAGCTTGAAATTCTCTTTCGAGCCAACCCCATAGCCGCCCGAAACGATCACCGGAGCACCTTTGACGTTGATTTTGCGCTCTTCGATGTGGCGGTCGATGATTTTAACCACCAAATCGCTCGGTTGCAGGTATTTGTCGGGGTCAATGGCTTTCACCTCGGGGGTGATCTTCTTCGCATAAGGCTCTTTTTTCATCACACCCTCGCGCACGGTGGCCATCTGAGGCCGGTGGTCGGGGTTGACGATCGTGGCGATGATGTTGCCACCGAAGGCCGGGCGAATCTGATAGAGCAGGTTTTTATAGTCCGTGTCGCTCTTGTTGTCGCGGTGGTCGCCGATCTCCAAGCTGGTGCAGTCGGCAGTCAGCCCGCTGTGCAGGGCCGACGAAACGCGCGGGCCGAGGTCGCGGCCGATGCTGGAGGCACCGAACAAGGCGATTTGCGGTTTTTCTTCTTCAAAAACGCCGCACACAATGGCCGTATGGGGCAGGGTGCGGTAGGGAGCCAAACGCGCATCGTCGGCCACGTGAACGACCTCGGCACCGTACTCGCCCAATTTCTTTTCGATACCGGTCAGGTTGTGCCCGATCACAATCGCTTCGAGCTGACAGCCCAACTGATCGGCCAAATCCCGGCCTTTGGTCAGCAGCTCGAGACTTACGTCGGCCACCTTCCCATTTTCCGTTTCGATATATACGAATATGTTGTTCATCTTCTTCTTGGCAATTAAGAGGTTATTAGCCCAACGTGTGATTTGAGATCAACTCCGCCATCAATTCGTTGATATCGGCCTCGGACGAAGTGAGTTTTTTCGACTCCTTGACCTGAAAGACGATATTTTCGATCTTCTTGACCTTGGTCGGCGAACCGGACAGCCCGCAATCCTCGGGATTGGCATCCACATCGACCACGCCCCATTCGGGAATGGTCAGCCCGCGCGAACGGCGCAACTCCATGTAATAATCTTCCGCCGTTTCCTGCTCCTCGGAGACCGTTTTGGCGTGTTTGTATTTCATCAGCCGTTTGGCCTGACGCGGGCGACAATCGGCGGCCGAGCCGTTGACAGTCACCACCAACGGCAGTGGAGCACTCACCGTCTCCACGCCCGATTCCAACCGGCGCACGATGATCAGTTCCTCGCCCTCAAAGCCTTTGATCTCTTCGGCATAAGTAACCTGCGGCCAGCCCATCTTTTCGGCCACCTGCGGGCCAACCTGCGCCGTATCGCCGTCGATCGCCTGCCGTCCGGCAATGATCAAATCGGGGTCGATTTTGCGGATCGCGCAAGCCAACGCATAAGAGGTGGCCAGCGTATCGGCTCCGGCAAATTTGCGGTCGGTCAACAGCACTCCGCCGTCCGTTCCACGAAACATCCCCTCGCGGATGATGTCGGCGGCACGGCTCGGGCCCATGGTCAGAATTTGGATCGTCGACCCTTCGTACTTGTCTTTGAGCCGCAAGGCCTGTTCCAGCGCGTTCAGGTCTTCCGGATTAAAGATCGCCGGGAGCGCGGCACGATTGACCGTCCCGTCCTCCTTCATCGCGTCTTTCCCCACGTTCCGGGTGTCCGGCACCTGTTTGGCCAGCACTACGATTTTCAACGGTTTTTTCATCTTTATCTTTCTATCTGTTTTTGATTGTATCGCACGTTTTAGAGCAACCGTGCAAAATTAATCTTTTTTTGCGAAATACCTACCTCTTCCAAAAAAAGAGCCACGTTCAACACATTTAAATTTTGAAGAGAAGCAGTGGCAAAATATCATATCTCGTTATCACGGTATTTCAAAGAGTAAAGCCCTGTAATAGCCCAATAACGACCTACCACCTCCCCCTCGCCCAAAGGCTCGGGTACTCCTCCTTCCCGAAGGAGGAGATATTTTCCTTCATAAACTTCAACGGAGAAAGTCCCCTCCTTCCCCGAAGGAGGGGTGCCCTGCAAGGGCGGGGTGGTAGGTTTTTACACGCTTTGGAATCTGGATTTCTATTTTCACAGTGTGTTCCACCGACTTTTATATTGCCCAAATTTAAATACGTTGAACGTAAAAAAGAGGCTGTCCCAAAAACTTTGAGACAGCCCTTTTTTAGACGATATTTTATGATTCTTTTTTTTCAACTTCTTTTTTATACCGTTTTTCTCGCTTCAGGGCGTTGACAATGATCCATTCGAGTTGCCCGTTGGTGCTCCGGAACTCATCGGAAGCCCATTTTTCGACCGCATCCAGAATCTCCTTCTCGATCCGCAAAACAAACGATTTTTTCTCTTTGGCCACAATCCGTTCTTTAGAGTCAGTATGTTATTGATAGAGCGTCCCGGCATTGACGATCGGCGAAGCGCCCTTGTCCGAGGTCAGCACGACCAACAAATTGCTGACCATCGCCGCCTTTTTCTCTTCGTCAAGCTCAACGATTTGGCGCTGAGAGAGCATATCCAACGCCATTTCGACCATCGAAACCGCCCCTTCGACAATTTTTTGGCGAGCGGCCACAATCGCCGTGGCCTGCTGACGCTGAAGCATGGCTCCCGCAATTTCGGGGGCATAGGCCAAGTTGCTGATGCGAGCTTCCATCACCTCGATTCCGGCAATCTTCAGCCGCTCTTTCAGGGCACTCTCCAATTGGTCGTTGACCTCTTCCCCTCCCGAGCGGAGGGTGATCTCCTGTACCTCTTCGTTTTCCATCGAGTCGTAGCTGTACGAGGCCGCCAAATTGCGCACCGCCGCTTCGCTCTGCACATCGACAAAACGCTTATAATCATCCACATCGAACGAGGCGCGGTAGGTGTCCTTGACCCGCCAAACCAAAACCGCACTGATCAAAATAGGATTCCCCATCTTGTCGTTGACCTTGACCTGCTCGCTGTTCAGGTTGCGGGCGCGCAACGAGATTTTTTTCTTCACCATAAACGGATTGACCCACATAAAACCATTGGTCACAACCGTCCCCTTGTACTTCCCGAACAACGTCAAAACCGCGGCCTCGTTGGGATTGATAACGATAAAGCCGCGAGTAACGAGTATGTTCAGGATCGTTAAAATGACAAACACGGGCATTGCCTTATAAATCAAAATGTCAACGGCAAACAGCACCACCAGCAAGCCGAGCATCAGGAATCCGTTAGCTCCTTTTGTAAATTTTTCTTTCATGGTCAGTAGTTTTTAAGTGATATTAATTTGATAGCACAAATATATCAAATAGAAATCCAATCCTGCAAATTTTTGGCGGAAAAATAAGGGCTTAATTCCGTCAAAAAGATTTTGTTCTCTTTTGAAAAAGAGAACCAGAAAACTTTTCGGAGATACTGCGTATCTCATGATTGACTTTATCCCTGAAACTGCACAGGGGGGATCGCTGTTTCAGCGATTAATCCCCCCTGTACTGTTTCAGGGACTAAGATAGCAGGAAACGAAGTTTCCAAAAAAGTTCTTTGGTACTTTCTTTCAAGAAAGTACGAAGATCTTTCGACAGACTAAACCCTTATTTTTCCAATACCTTTTCTATTTCCCGAACAACGCGGTCGGCGGAGTCGGGGATGCCCAGGGCGAGGATGTGCTTGCGCATGGCTTCACGGCGAGGGCGGTCACTGGATAGGGCGATTGCCGCAGGAATCACGCGCTCGACGGCTTCAGCGTCGGGGATGAGTAGAGCCGCGCCCACCGAGGAGAGGGCTTGTGCATTTTTGGTTTGGTGGTCTTCGGCCACGTTGGGCGACGGCACGAAGATCGTCGGCAGGCCGACCAGACAAAGCTCCGACACGGTCGAAGCCCCCGCCCGCGAGACGACCACATCGGCGGCGGCAAAGGCATAGTCCATCCGCTCGATAAAAGCCCCGCGCCATACCCCCGACAACTCCCTGTTTTTCAGCCGTTCGTCCAACCCGGCGGCGTAATATTTTCCCGTCTGCCAAATCAGTTGAACCGAGCCACGGGAGACAATTTCGTCCAAGTGACGCATCACGGCCTCGTTCAACGTGCGTGTGCCCAGACTGCCTCCCACCAAGAGGATGACCGGTTTGCCGGCTTGCAGGCCGAAATAGTCCAACGCCTCCGCCCGTTTGGCGGAGACATCGCCAAACGTTCCGCGCAGGGGGTTGCCCGTTTTGACAATGCGGTCGGCGGGGAAAAAGCGTTCCATGCCGTCGTAGGCGACACAGATTCGCCGGGCGCGCCGAGCCAACAGCTTGTTGGTTACTCCGGCATAAGAATTTTGCTCTTGAATGACGGTCGGCACCCCGAGGCTTTGGGCGGCGCGCAGAACCGGTGCGCTGGCGTATCCGCCGAAGCCGACCACCACATCCGGGCGAAAATCGCGGACAATTTTCCGCGCCCGGCTCAGGCTTTTTATCACTTTGAAAGGCAGGGCCAAGTTTTTCAGCGAGAGTTTCCGCTGAAGCCCCGCCACGGGCAGGCCGATGATCGGATACCCTAAGGCAGGAATGCGCTCCATCTCCATTTTGCCCTCGGCCCCGACAAAGAGAATCTCGACCTGCTCGCCGTATTTCCGCTTCAGGGCTTCGGCCACCGACACCGCCGGGTAGATGTGGCCGCCCGTACCGCCACCGCTGAGTATAATTTTCATGGTTATCCGTTTTGTTTTTCTGCGTTTTGTCGACTAACGCCAATAATGACCCCAATCGCCATACTGACAAAGATAATCGAGGTGCCTCCCTTGCTAATCAGCGGGAGCGGCTGTCCGGTTGTGGGGGCGAGGTCGACAGCCACCGCCATGTTGGTCATGGCCTGCATGATAATCAACCCCCCCAAGCCCAAGACCATAAAGTTGGGAAAGGCCGTTTCACACTTTTGAGCGATGGCCATCGTGCGCGAGAAGATCATCAGGTAGAGCATCAGCACGACCATAGCACCCACTAAGCCGTACTCTTCGGTGATAAAAGCGTAAGCAAAATCGGAATAGGGCAACGGCAGGTGTGTCCGCTGGGTGCTGTTGCCGGGGCCTTTGCCCAACAACCCGCCGGAGGCGATAGCGATTTTGGCCTGCTCGACCTGGCTGTACTCTCCGTTGGCATCCCGATTACTGGATTCAACCAACGTGGTTTTTTCGCCGATCCCCAAGCGCGACAGCCAAGTGTCCGCCCGGCCAATGTTAAAGGCTTTCATCCCCGCCACCAACAGGACAACGACTAAGAGGGTCATGGCCAACAGGCGACCGATCTCCTTCAGCCGGATGCGCCCGATGACCAGCACCAACAGGCAGGTGAGGTACAACAGGGCGGCGGTCGAAAAGTTAAAAGCCATGATGATCGCGCAGGACAAAGCGACCGGCCCCAAGATCGGCAAGGTGTTGCCCATCAGAATATCGACCTGACGTTTTCTCGGCGCGCCCCGCCGCCACGCCGTGGGGTTAAACGAGGGGAGCAGGCGAAGTTTGTCTATATACTTTTGCCGCACAGCCAACTCCTGCGCGAGGATAAACATGACCGAAAATTTCAGGAAGTCCGACGGCTGAAAGGTGATCCCCGTAAAGGGAATTTTGATCCACCGGTAGGCTCCGTTGATCTTTTGCCCGATGCCGGGCACATAAACCAACACCATGGAGAGGATGCTCAGCACAAACATCAGCCGGGCAAAGCGGTTATAGTCTTCGATATTGACCAAATGAACCAACCAGACGATCACCAGCCCGACGACGATGAAGCGAAATTGGGCAAAAAGCTCGCGCCACGTGTCGATCTCGGCACGGGCATAGACCAGCGCGGCGGTCGACGAATAGACCACCAACAGCGAGCAGATGCCCAGCGCGGCAAACAGAAACCACAAGGCCCTGTCGCCGCCGAATAATCCGGATAGGTTGACTTTGCGTATCATATCTTATTTATGTTCAGTCACCCACTGTTTAAACTGTTTCCCTCTATCCTCGTAATTTTTAAAGAGGTCGAAACTTGCGCAGGCGGGCGACAACAACACCACATCGCCCGGGTCGGCCAGCCGCGAGGCCTCGTCCATCGCCTCGGCAAAGGTATGGGTATCTTTCAGCACGGGCACCGCATCGCTGAAAGCCTTGACGATCTTTTGGTTATCGACCCCCATGGCCACCAACGCCTTCACCTTTTGGCGGGCAAAGTCCAAGAGCGGTGTATAGTCGTTGCCCTTGTCGGTACCGCCGACGATCCACACCACCGGGCGGGTCATGCTTTCGAGGGCGTACCACACCGAGTCGACGTTGGTCGCCTTCGAGTCGTTGATGTACAACACCCCGTTCCGCTCCCCGGCAGGCTCCAAGCGGTGCTCCACCCCGGCGAAACTGCGCAGAGTTTGGCGAATCGAATCGGGCGCGACACCAGCCAACAGCGCGGCTGTGGAGGCGGCCATGACATTGTAAATATTGTGTATCCCTTTGATCTTCAACTCGTCGACTAACGCCTCAAAGGTGCTTTTATCGGCCATAGTCACCTTGATCCGCCCGTTTTCAAGCCCCGCGCCGGGGACCACCTCGTGGCGGACGCTGAAGGGAAAAGTCTGCATCGGCAGGGCGTGACGGCTCAGGTTCTGAAGCGTCACCGGGTCGTCGTCGCAATAGATAAAGGTCTGACCCTTGCCCTGATTTTGGATCACCCGGAATTTGCTGTCGGCATAGTTTTGCAATTGATAGTCATAGCGGTCCAAATGATCCGGCGTAATATTCATCAACACAGCCACATCGGCCCGGAAATCGAACATCCCGTCCAATTGGAAACTGCTCAGCTCCAACACATACCAATCGTGCTCGGCGGTGGCCACCTGATAGGCAAAACTCGCCCCGATGTTGCCGCCCAAGCCCACATTAAGGCCTCCTTGCTTCAGGATTTCATAAGTCAGCGTGGTGGTCGTCGTCTTGCCGTTACTGCCTGTGATACAGATCGTTCGGGCGCGGTTGTACCAACCGGCAAATTCGATTTCGGAGACAATTCTTATGCCCCGCTCGCGGATCGCCCGAATCATCGGGGCCTTGTCGGGAATGCCGGGGCTTTTGACGATCAGATCGGCATTCAAGATCAATTCCGCCGTGTGGCCGCCCTCCTCATAGGGTATCTCCCACTCTTCCAACTTCGTTTTATAGGCGGGCGCGATCGTCCCCGAGTCGGAGAGGAAGACATCGAACCCCTTGACCCGCGCCAGCACCGCCGAGCCATATCCGCTCTCGCCGCCGCCCAAGACCACGATGCGGGCGATGCCTTCGGCCGGGTGTTTTTTTATTTCTTCCACAATTATCTGATTTTAAGCGTAATGAGGGTAATTGCCGCCAGTAACAACTGCACGATCCAAAAGCGCAGGACGATCTTCGACTCCGGATAGCCTCCCTTTTGATAGTGGTGATGCAGGGGACTCATGCGGAAAATGCGCCGACCCTCCCCGTATTTTTTCTTGGTGTATTTGAAATAACTCACCTGTATCAATACCGAGCACGATTCGGCAAAAAATATCCCGCACAGGATAGGCAGAAGCAACTCTTTGCGGATCAGCAGGGCAAAGACGGCAATCACCCCGCCGATGGCCAAACTGCCCGTGTCGCCCATGAAAACCTGCGCCGGATAGCCGTTGTACCAGAGGAAACCGAGCAACGCCCCGACCATGGCCGCCGCATAAACCAACAGCTCGCCGCTCGTGGGGATGTACATGATGTCGAGGTAACCGGCATAAATCAAGTTCCCCGAGAGGTAGGCCAACGCCCCCAGGACCACGACAATGATCGCCGACACGCCCGCCGCCAGCCCGTCCAAGCCGTCGGTCAGGTTGGCTCCGTTGGAGACCGCCGTGATGATGAAGATGGCCGCCAAGACATAGACCAGCCAACTCACCACGCGCCCGGCATCCCAACTGTCGGGCACCAACATGGCGTAGTCAAATTCGTTGTCCTTGAAAAAAGGAATGGTCGTTTGGGTCGATTTTTCGGGGGCCGAGAGGTAAACCTGCTCCGGATTGCCGTAAAAATCGTCGAACACAACGGCCTGCGCCTGTGGCGAACGCTCGGTCTCGGTGCGCACGACAATGTCGTTGTTCATCCACATGGTCATCCCGACGATGATCCCCAGACCCACCTGTCCCACGATCTTGAAGCGTCCGCTCAGGCCGTCTTTCTTCTTCCGAACCACCTTGATGTAATCGTCGATGAAGCCGATGATGCCCAGCCAGACGGTGGAGACAATCATCAGGATCACATAGACATTGCTCAGGTCGCCAAACAAGAGAATGGGAACCAAAATAGCCAGCAGGATAATCAGCCCGCCCATGGTGGGAGTCCCTTTTTTCTGCATCTGCCCTTCGAGGCCGAGGTTGCGAATCTCCTCGCCGATCTGTCGCCGTTGGAGCAGGCGGATGATCCGCTTGCCGAAGATCATCCCGATAATCAGCGCAAAAATAATCGCCATCCCCGCCCGAAACGACAGGTATTGAAACATCCCCGTGCCGGGAATATCGAAATGGGCCGAGAGGTATTTAGAGAGTGAATAAATCATATTCTTTGGCTATTTAATTCATTCCGAAACACATACGTAATTCTTCCTTATCATCAAAATGGTGCTTCACTCCGGCAATAAGTTGGTAATCTTCGTGCCCCTTGCCCGCCACCAAAATGATGTCGCCGGGGCGAGCCAAGGCCACCGCCGTTTTGATCGCCTCGCGCCGGTCGGTGATGATTAAGGCCTTCATGGTCGGGTCGAGGCCGGCTTTCATCTCGTCCAAAATATCCTCCGGCTTCTCGAAGCGGGGGTTATCGGAGGTCAAAACCGCAATGTCACTCTTTTCTCCGGCAATCCGCGCCATCACCGGACGCTTCTCCCGGTCGCGATCGCCGCCGCAACCGACCACGGTGTAGAGTTTTTGCTCCGGTCGGCGAATCTCGTTGATCGTGGCCAACACGTTGTCCAACGCATCGGGCGTGTGGGCGTAATCGACAATGGCGGTCACCCCCTCTGCCGAGCGGACAAACTCGAACCGGCCACTGACCGGAACCAACTCGCTCAGGGCGGTCAGCACCTGCTGTCTATCTTCGCCCAACAGAATCGCCGTGGCATAGACCGCCAACAGGTTATAGGCGTTGAATCGACCCAAGAAATGAACCCAAACCTCCTGAGAGTCAATCTCCAACAACATCCCGTCGAAGTGGGCTTCGAGGATTTGGCATTTGAAGTCCGCAAAACTTTTCAGCGCATAGCTTTTTACGGCGGCTCGCGTGTTTTGGGTCATCACCCGGCCGTTTTTGTCGTCGATGTTGACCAGCGCAAAAGCCCCCTTGGGCAGGCCGTCGAAAAAGGCCTTTTTGGCGTCGCGGTAATTGGCAAAGGTGGCGTGATAGTCCAAGTGGTCGTGGGTCAGGTTGGTAAAAATACCGCCCGCAAAATGCAGACCTTCAATGCGATGCTGAACAATGCTGTGCGAGCTGACCTCCATAAAACAATAGGCGCACCCCGCCTCGACCATCTCGGCCAACAAGCGGTTCAGGCTGATCGCATCGGGCGTGGTATGGGTCGAGGCCACGGAGAGGTCGTCGATGCGGTAGATCACCGTCGAAATCAGCCCCACCTTGTAGCCCAACCGGCGGAACATTTCGTAGAGCAGGCTGGCCGTGGTGGTCTTGCCGTTGGTGCCCGTCACCCCCACCAAGCGGAGTTTTTCGCTCGGACGGTCGTAGAAATTGGCCGCCAACACGCCCAAAGCGGCCTGTGTGTCAGCCACTTGCACGTAAGTGACCGTTGGGTCGACCTCCTCGGGCAACGCTTCACATAGGACAGCCGTCGCTCCCCGGATGATTGCCCCGGCGATGTAGGCGTGTCCATCGGATTGGGTGCCGCGCAACGCCACAAAAAGCGTCCCCGCCTGCACCTGCCGCGAATCCATTTCGATGCCACTCACCGACCTATCCAACGAGCCTTTAACGACCTCGATTTCAAGGCCTTGCAACAAAGCTCCGAGTGATTGATTTGTATTCATTTTATTGATGTAAGGTTAAATGAATATGCTCTCCTGTGGTGATCGGGCTTCCGGCGGCAACGGATTGACGAACAACGCCTCCCTTGCCCGAGAAGGTCACCCGCATCCCCCAGCTCTCCAACAGCCGCACCGCATCGCGCAACCCCATGCCACTCACCTCGGGCACCACGCCCTCGTCGACCGTCACCGAGTTCAGGCTCAACGTGCCCGTGCTGTCGCGCCGGGGAGCAACCCAATCGTCGCGGCGGCTATCGGTCGGATAGGAAACATCCAACCGGTTGAGCACCTGCCTCGTAAGCCGATACTCCCCGCCCCGAACAAGGGGCAGTTCTTCGCTTTTTTCCAACTGTTTGGCCACCGGCGGATTCCATTCCACGCTCTTGCCGTAGACCCGTTCGGCGATCGCCTTGAACACCGGCCCGGCCAACGACCCGCCGTAATAGAGCGACCCGCCCCCCGCTCCGGTGTAGGTCTGGATGGCCACGATCAGCGAATATTTCGGCGCATCGGCTGGGAAATAGCCGACCAGCGTGGCCAAATAATCCTGTCGGCTGTACCCCCGCCCGACCACCGGCACCTGAGCCGTGCCGGTCTTCACGGCGATGTCCAGCCCGTCGATCAGCAGGGTTTTTCCCGTCCCGTCGGTGGCCACGCCCCGCAGGGCCTCCTGTGCCAGCGCGATGGTCTTCGGCGAGCTGATCCGCTCGCGAAGCACCCGGGGGCGATAGGTTTTGACCGTCTGTCCGTATTGTTGTAACGCTTTGACAATCATCGGCTCCATCATCTTTCCGCCGTTGGCCACCGTGTTGTAGAGGCAGAGGGTTTGGAGCGGGGTCATTTCTAACTCATAGCCGTAAGCCATCGAGGGCAGAGACCAATCGCTCCACGTCGAGGCTTGGGTGTCGTGAACTCGCGGCGACCGCAACCCTTCTAACTGAAAGGGCAACGAATCCCTCACCCCTAAGCGGGTCAGCTGGTCGACATAACGTTGTTGGTTGGTCTTCACCCCGCGCACCGAGTCGCGGTAATGGTCGTAAATCAATTGGGCAAAGGCCACGTTGGACGACTGATAGAAAGCCTCGCGCAGGGTCATCGTCTGAGGCCCCCGGTGGGAGTCGGTGACCAGCCGAGGCCCGACCCGTTTGGTGCCGTAATTGATGTCTATCACCTCGTCGAGCGTCACCCCCGCGTCCTCCAAGAGCACCATCAGGTTGGCCAATTTAAAGGTCGACCCCGGATTGATCCGCTGGGCGATCGCGTGATTCAGGTCTTCGACACAGGTGTCGTCGCTCCGGCGGGTCAGGTTAGCCATCGCCCGGATTTCGCCGGTGGCCACTTCCATGAGAATGGCTGTACCCCACACGGCTTTGGCCTCCTGCAACTGCGCCCGCAAGGCGCGGTCGGCCACGTCCTGTAACTCGATGTCGAGGGTTGTCACCACATCATACCCGTCCTTCGGGTCGCGGTTGTTTTCGTCGGCGATCTCCGACCAAAACCGCCCCGAAATGCGTTGCATCCGCGTCACACCGTCCTGCCCTTTCAACTCGCGGTCAAAAGCACCCTCGATGCCCCACATCAGCGAGTCGTTGACCCGCCGCCCGATCGTGCGCAGGGCGACACTGCCATAGGGCAACACCCGGCGATTGACCTTTTCCGGCGCAAAACCGCTGGTGTTGACATTGGTGTAACTAAAGAGCGGAAATTGCCGAATCTGCCTCAATTCGTCATACGACACCTGCCGGGGAGCGATGCCGTAAGTGCGTTGCGCGCCGGGCTGTTGGGCACGTTTGTAAAACGAAAGGAATTGATTTTTATACTGTTGCGCTGTTTTGTCCTTAAAAAACTCGGCCATTCGCCGCGATAGCCCGTCGATGTGTAAATCAAAAATAGAGTCGGTCAACCCTTGCGCCCGGAAGTCCATCCGCAGGATGTAATAAGGGGCCGAAGTGGCCAACAGGCGGCCCTCGTCGTCGAGAATATCGCCGCGCACCGCCTCGATGACCGAGGTGCGGAACGTGCGCGAGTCGACCGCCTGAGCGCGCCGCCGGGCACTCTCGGGGCCATATTGAATGAAGAGAATCCGACCGACGATCACCACACCGAACAAGAAAAACAGCCCGTACACGATCCAGGCGCGCCGGGTAATTCCTTGTTTGATGGGTGATTGGTGTTTTTCCATCTCGATTTTTCCTGTTTTTTCTATTCCACCCGCAAAGGCGGAGTGACCGACTCCCTCATCTCGATCCCTTGCTCGCGCAACGCCCGGATGATCTCGCTTTGGCGGGTCGCGGTCATGCGCAGTTCGCTCAGCGAGAGCGACCGGGTGCGCAGTTGCTTCACCTCGCTATTGAGCCGATCGTACCGGTTGTTCAACGTATAAGAATAGTACCCGTTGGCGATGTAGAGAATC
>JAISHQ010000050.1 GCA_031262465.1 Rikenellaceae bacterium | reverse complement strand
TTTTGAATACTGCCCCGTGTTTCGATGTAAATCGGCCAAATTATAGAGGATCTGCGCTACATCCAGCTCGTTCGGGGGGGGGGGGGGGGGATGCTGGCGGCCAATCGTCGGTGTATTTCCAAAGCCTCGTTGTATTCCTCTTCGGCCTTCGGGTATTGATTGGTGTTAGCGTGCAGAAGCCCCAAATTATTTAGCGTCATGGCCACATCCGCCTGGTGAGCGGCGGGGTTCTCGGCGGCCAACCGCCGGTATATCGCCAAAGCCTCGTTCAATTCTTTTTCGGCCTGAGCGTATTGCTTCTTGTTGTCATGCAAAACCCCCAAATTCTTCAGCGTCTCGGCGACATACGCTTCGCAATCAACCAAATTCTCTTCTGTCAACTGCTTGCGTATTTTCAATGCTTTCCTGTATTCCTTTTCGGCTTTCCGGTACTGCTTCGTTTGACAGTGTAAACCCGCCAAATTATTCAGCATTGTGGCTTTTTCTATGTCATCAGGGGTGTTCTTGCTTAACGATTCCTTCATCCACGAATCGAGAAAAGAGTGAATTTTGATCATTGA
Source organism: Rikenellaceae bacterium (assembly GCA_031262465.1). Taxonomy (GTDB): domain Bacteria; phylum Bacteroidota; class Bacteroidia; order Bacteroidales; family Rikenellaceae; genus JAJQAW01. Next base: position 33,945 of record JAISHQ010000050.1, on the reverse strand, counting down.
GTAAAAATATAAGATTATTTTTCATACAAAGTTAAAATAAATTCTGCTAAAAATCAAAGCAACCGATTCAAGAGCATCCCGTAATTGGTGATGGGGACACCGGCGCGGAGGACGACGCGGATGCGGTTTTGTAACTGACTGCGGGTCACCATACACCCTCCGCATTGGACGGCCAGCGCATAGCTCGCCAAGTCCGGCGGCAGGGGCGCAAGGCCGCTCACGACCGTCACGGGCAGTGTTCCGCCCGCGCGGGCTTCTAACAGGGCGGGAATTTTGACCCGGCCAATGTCCTCGCAACTGCTTTGGTGGATGCAATTCTCCAAAATCAGGATTTTATCGCCGGGGCGAAGCGTGTCAATACGCACCAGCCCCTCGGCATAAGCCACAGGGTCGCCTTTGAGTTGTGCCAACAGGATGCTGAACGAGGTGATCTCGACCCCGGCGGGAACGGTAGCCCTCACTTGGGCAAAAGCCTGACTGTCAGTCACGACCAACTTGGGTCGCAGGCCACGGGCGAAAATAGACTCGATCTGCTCGGGCTGGACGACGACGGCCACGGCGTGTTTGTCCAACAGGTGGCGGATGGCCTGCACCTGCGGTAGAATCATGCGCCCCGAGGGTGCCTCGCTGTCGATCGGGCAGACCAACAGCACCACCTCGTCCCGCTCCACACGCCCCTCGAAGAGCGAAGGCACAAGGTACGACCGCTCGGGCAGGGCGCGCCGAATAGCCGTCAAGAGAGCCTCGTGTGCCGCCGCATCGTTGTGCGACAAATTCAGGGCAAGGTGAGAAGGAAGCAGGGAATCCGCTTGAGTAGAATCGTCAAACCGGTTATGAATCAGCAGAAAAGGAACTCCGTCGCGTTCCAAGTGCGTGGCCAACGCGGTCTCCGGCGCGCCCCATTGCCGAAAGACCAGCAACGCCAAGTCGATCTGCGGGATCGTCTCCCTCGTTTTTTCTATCCGCCGCGCGCCCAACGGGGAGCTGTCGTCCAACCCGGCGGTGTCGATGAAAATCACCGGGGCAAAATCCAAAATTTCGTAACTTTTACGCACCGGGTCGCCCGTCGTCCCCGGCTCAGCAGAGACCAGCGCATAATCGCCCTCGGTGATGAAATTCAACAGCGTACTCTTGCCGACATTGCACCGGCCATAGATGCCAATATGTGGTTTCGTCTCCCGCCCAGAGCGGGGTAATTCGTTGATTGCCATTGTGTATTACATTTTTACTTTTCCAGCCTTTGACTGCCGCTTTTAGAAAGCGGCGCAAATCGCAACTTTTTGTAAAAAGTTGCATCAAAAACTTTTGTGCTTGTGCTTGCAGGGCAAAAATTCCCTGCGGGAACTTCCACTTGTCCAAGACACCCCTTAGCTTTCACGCAAGCGTGAGCAGGGGTGTCCCGTACAAGTGGCATTCACCTCCTGCGGAGTGAATGTTTTCGCCCTGAAAATCCAATGGCCATTCCGTTTTATCGGCTTCAACTTCGGACAAATAGGGAAACGAAATGGGTCTCAAAGAGACTACATTTTGCAGAAATTGGAATCCTTAATACGCTGTTGTAGAATGTGTTTTTAGGGCGATCACATTCGCCTGTCGGGCGAATGCGTTTTGTGCTGTATTCCCCGGCTCAAGCTCGCTTGAAAGCCAGGGGGAATACAGTATAAAACGAAGTCTCGGAGAGATGATCTCCCTGCAAAGACAAGTACAAAAGTTTTTGGGGCGGCTTTTTACAAAAAGCCGCGATTTGCGCCGCTTTCTAAAAGCGGCAGTCGAAGGCTGAAAAAACCCCGAGGTCGACCTTCCGGTCGACCTCGGGGTTGTGTAGAGGCATAGCGCGATTGCGCGGTGCGCTATTTTTTGCGCGGTTTCGGTGCGTCGGCCTTGCCTTCGCCTTGGGGCGGGGTGGGGGTCGGCGATTTCCGGGCGTTAAGGAATTGAACCACCGCGTATTTGGCGGCGGCGATCGTTTCCCGGTTGACCTTTTCGATCACACTGCCGCGCGCCAGGTCGTCGGTGCCGATGTAGCTCTCCATCATCAACAGCTGGGCGATCATGTTGTTGATGTTGGTGTCCTCGCTATACCCGTCGGCCACGTAGAGGCCACCGACTTTGGCGGCAAACTCCTCGGCAAATTCGGGGTAGTTGGGCAGTGACATCAGCTCCTCGAAGGTCTCCCCGAAGCTGTTCAGCTCGATGTTGAGGTTGGGCGTAACGAGCAACGGGCTGAACTCGTGGTTCTTTTCGACCGGCGTAAAGTCGACCAAGTTCGAGATGTCGACCTTTTTGTTGCGGTTGTCCATCCGGCGCAGGTCGGCCTTGCGCATATTCTCTAACTGATAGAGGTAGAAGTTATACCGCCACAGCTCGGCACTGTTCATCTCGCCGTGGAAAATGTGATCGTATTTTTCGTTCAACAGGCGTTTGACCTTGATCTTGCCCTCGTTGATCTCCGGATTGCTGACGCGCACCTCCTGAATCAGCTGTTTCAGGGCGGCGGCGGCCTTTTGTGGCCCGGTGATCTCGCGTCCTTTTTTGCCGATCTCGGTCGAGAGCACCCCGAAGTGGATGTTCTTCGCCTTGCCCTTGCTGTCTTTGCCTCCGCGCAGGACGTTAATCAGGTTGGCGATGGTGTCCAATTGACCCTCTTCGGCGATAAACGGCTGTCCGCCCGGTGTGCTGGCCAGCGAGTCGAAGATCGAACTGAACATCTTCCGGTCGATAATTACGTCGGTCAGGATCACATTCTCGTCGCTCATATAGGCCACTTCGGCCACGAAACGGTTTTGGATCAGGTCGAACGACACGTCGCGAATTTCGTAATCGAAACCGTTGCGCGCGAACGTTTTGCCCACGAAGATCATCTTGACCACCTCCGTGATGTCGATCTTGTCGATCAGCTTGAACGACGAGGCGAGGTAATATTGCCGGTCGGCCTTGTTGTACTCCCAATCGAGGATGTCGTCGAGGTAGTTGCCGTGGCGGGCGATCACGTCGACGATGTTTTTGTCGGCCGTATAGCGTTTCAACGTGCGCTGGAAGTTCGGGCCGTCCTGGCTGGTCGCCTTCTCCTTGCGTTCGCCGTGCGCGTCGATGTAGAGCAGGAAATTCTCCGGGTTGTCGACCCGGGTGATTCCGGCCTCCTGTTTGGCGTAGTTGCTGGCACTCAGCATGATGTCGATCTTATAGGGCATCGTGATGTCGCACATTCCGCTCACCGTGCTCCGCGAGTTCAGGTCGTCGACGTTGCTGTCGGCACTGCTCTGGAACAGGTAGTTGTAATAGCGGATGTAGTCCGGGTCGAAGTCCGTTGTGCGCGAGAAGTCGCCCACCTCGGTGCCGATCCCATAGAGGTTGCCCTCGGCATCCTGAAACTCGTGGAACATATCGCCGGCGATCATCTTGATCGAGCGAATCCCCTCCAAGTTGTTGCGCAACCACTTGAGGATGAACGCCGCGATCATCTCCGATTTGCCCACGCCGCTGTCGCCGTTGATCTCGATCACGAAGACGCTCCCGTCGTTCTCTTCGATCAAGAAGAGCGAGCCGTGGCGCGGAATACCGCCGATCTCCTTCACCTTTTCGTTGATGACGGTCAGGCGCGGTTTTTTCACGTCGCCGAAGTAGTCGGCCTCCGATTTCAGCGGGGTGATGATCGTCTTGATGTTACCCGACGGGCCTTTGATGTCGAAATAGCCCACCTGCGGGAAGGAGATCAGTTTTTCCGGCGCACCCAACAGGGCGATCGTGTCGGGAACAAAATTTTGGATGTCTTTCAGGCTGATGTCCTCGGTGTAGTTGAGCCGATAGTTGTCGGTCAGGTACTTCATGTAACCCTTTTGGAAGATCACCAACTCCTTGACAATCCCGTGTTTAACCACTTTACAGCGGTAGTCGTCCGAGTCCATGTTGTCGACAAAGCGCGCTAAGCGGTCGGTGAAAAAGGCCGACGAGGGGCGGGTGTCGATGTGTTTGACATACTCCAAGCCAAAGGCTTCGTCCGATTTGCCAAAATCCTTTTTCTTGGTCTCGATGCGGTCGATCTTGTGGAACGGATATTCGCGCTTTTTGGCATCGGTCACGATGCGGGTGTGTACCTGCACGGGCTGTTCCGAGGAGATCACCCCGCATTTGCGCATCAGGTCGTTGATCCAATGGATGCGGCCGCTCTCGAACGTTTCGAGCGACGTGTCCTCCATCTTAAACCCTTTGTAGAGTGAAATCCCGTGCTGAGCCATCTCGTTGACACTCGAATTTTGCTTGCGGAAAGCGGTCTCTACAATCCGCACCAGCGTGTGGGTATAGCGGCTGTAATAGTCGGTACCGCGCGTCAGGGCGATCAGGCTGATGTAGAAACGCACCACCTTGCGGGTGACGGCATAGATTTCGTCCTCGTCGATCTTGATGTCGCGTTTGCGCATGATGTAATCGCTCAGCTCCTGCAGTTGTTTTTCCATCGTGTTGAGCACAAACTCTTCGGTAAACATCCGCATCTCCAGCTCGTCACACGCTCCGAGGTGATCGTTGAAGTATTTGATCTTGTTGATGACCAATTTGTAGAACGAGTTGTCGTTGTGTAACAGGTAGAGGTAGAGGATTTTGTCGATCATGCTCTCCGCCCGGTCAAGCCCCTTTTGGATGATGTCCATGATGTAGGCGATGCTCTTTTGAGCCAACGGCACATCGCGGAACTCTTCGCGCTCGCGCAGGTTGCGGATAAATTCGTCAATCCAAAGCCGCAGGTTCAACGTGCTCAGGGTGATTCCGGTCACCGTTTCGAACGACTCCCCGGCGGTGCTGATGATCTGGCGGCGGCTCGGTTCGATCCCCTCTTTCTCGAAGGGCAAGTTGAAGTGAATCAGAATCTCGCGGATGTATTTCTTGAGGATCGAGTTCAGCCCCTCCAACTTGGCCTTGTCGAGGGCCGGATCGCCGGTGGCGTTGATCGCCAAAATCTTCATCTTGCTGTCCGAGAAGAGCAGGTGCTCCATCTCGATCAGGATTTCCATCATCACATAAAGCTCCTCGGGGTTGTCGAGCACGTGGTGATTGGGCTGGAAAGTCTTTTTGTTTTCGATGTATTTCAACAGAACCGCCTTGCTGTACCGCGAGCTGACCGTGTTGAAATCGAGGTCGGAAATGGCCGGTACCCGCTTGTAAATCTGCGCCAAGAGGTTTTCATAGACCTTGGTAAAGGCCGGACTGCTGATAAATTCGGTCACATCGCGACACGCGCCGATGATGTCGCCGTGAAGCTCGATCACCGAGTTGGGCGAGCGGCCGATCGTGGTGATCGTGATCCCGCTCTTCTCCGGCGAGGTGTGGTACAGCGAGCGCACGTCGCGGATTTGCAACGACGGGGCCTTGTCCTTGCGGAAGCCCGCCGAATGGGCATAGTCGGCGATGACCTGCGCCACAAAGTCCGAATCGCGGTTGTATCCGAACAAGATGTCGAGGATTTTCGAGGCACCCAATTCAGCGTTGGCCGGGTCTTTCTTCGCTTCGGCGAAGAGCATCCAATATTTGATGAAGATCGAGAAAGCGTCTTCGATCTCGGCGGTGTAGATTTTAAACCCTTCGTCGGTGGCCGAGATGTAACCGCCCAACGAGAAACGCACCAGACCGGTCGAATAGGGCACCGTGGCCACCCCCCGTTTGCTGGCCAGCGCACGGCAAAAGGCCAAGATGTCGGCATAAGAATAGCCGCCCAACACCCTGAAATTGAACAAGTACGAGCCGTCCGAGTCGATGAACGAAAGCATTTGCCCGGCATCGTTGGACTCGATCAGCCGCGCGGCCATCTGCTTGGCCATCTTGAGCCGCTTCAGCGAAGAGCTTCGGAAGTTTTTGTTGACCCGGAAGCGGTTGAGGTTCTTGACCAACTGCTCTTGATAATAAATAAAGAAGGGCTTGTCGTGGTACTTAAAGTCGTCCGGCAGGCCGAGCACGTCGAGTTTGTCGAGCGAAACCAATTCGTCTAACAGGAAGACATAGAGCGGCGAGCCTTCAAAACCGGCTGTTTTGTGGAGCTGGCGACCCTGCTGGCTGAGCTGGTTGCTCTTCTCCGTTTTGCCGATCTGGTTGATGATGAAGTTCGTCAGTGCCTTTTTGATCTTCGAGCGCGAAGCGTTTTTGGGCAGTTCGGCCTCGATCTGATCCTTGATGCTTTTGGCCACCTGTGCTGTCTCCAACGTGTTGTTGAGCATCAACAGCGAGTTGTTGTTGCCGTGTTCGGCGCTGTTGATCCGGCGGGCATAGACCTCAAAATCTTTGGCCGTGGGCGTGGTGGCAATCGAGCCGAGGCGTTCGCCGGTGGCCGCCAAGTTTTTGGTGGTCGAGAGCGAAGAGATCGCCTTGATCTTCGATTGGGCGTTGATGTTGTTGATGATGTACCGCGAAATGCTCCGCCATTTGGGCTGGGTCAGGTCTTCGATCTTCACACTTTCGGCATAGGCCTCGTCCAAGAAGAGGGTGATCTTGCAAGTGTTCATGAACTTAAGGAAGTTGTTCTCCTGCTCGCTGTTGAAGTCCGAGTACCCGGCCGGGTTGTTCGGGTCGTTGATGACGATGGTCGTGTTCTCGCAGAACATATCCCACAGGTTGCCCGTGTCGTCGAACAGGGCGAGCGTCGATTTGATGCGGCTCAGTTTTTCGACCAACCGATCGTAAGCCAACCGCCCGTTTTTCAGGTTCTCCAACTCGATGTCGAACGGGTTGATGTCGAACATATCGTCCGGCAAGAGGTCTTTGTACTCCCACGCCTGCACCGCGTTGTAGATGATATAGGGCTTTGGCCTGCCGTTCGGGTTGAACAGCAGGTCGCGGATAATCATCTGCACCGAGTCCGAGATTGAGGTCTGGTCGAGATTCCCCAGTGCCGAGAGGAAATTGCGCACGATGTCGCGGTTCTCGTCCTTCAGGGCGAAATAGCGGTCGCGGATGCCCAAGTCGATCAGGAATTTCTCGAAACGCCCCTTGTTGTCGGCCTCTTTGCCCACTTTGGAGAGGTATTCTTGGTACTTTTCGAGGAAGAGGTTCAGCCCGAAATTCTTGTGGAAATGGTTGTGCAGGGTCCGTTCGTAGTTGCTCGGAATGATGTCGAGAATCAGCTTGCAGGCGTAGCGGATCGTGCTGTTGACCCCCGTGTAAGGCTTCTGCAAGAGGTAATTACCATACGTGCGAATCTGGTTGCGGCCACCCCCTTCGAGGATCGTGACGATGTCGATGTATTTGTTACCGGCGTAGAAATAGTTGCGCATCCGGCTTTCAAATTCGTCCATCAGCTCTTGGGTCTGCACCTGCTTGTTTTCGGGCTGGTGGCAGTTTTCAAGGAAGAAGATGAAGTCGCGCAATTTTTCGAGCGAATATTTGTCCTTGACCACCTGACGCGAGAAATCGTCGAGCTTGAAGAGCGTGATGCGCTTTTCGATGTTGGTCGGGTCGCCCGTCTGCTCGGTCAGCAGTTGCTCCAATTCGCGGGCATAGATTTCGATCTGAATCTCGATCTTTTCGCGGAACTCCTTCAGGTAGTTGATGTTGACATTCTCCAAGATCAACCGCAGGTTGAGCTGGGTATTGGCCGGAGAACCCAATTTTTTGGTGTGTACCTTATTTAAGGTGTTGATGATGCCGTTGTGGAAGCTGAAGACCAGCGAGGTGTTCGAACTGCGCGACTCCTTCGAGTCGTCGACGATCACCAACCGGGTTAAGAGCGGGAACCATTTTTCGCCGACATAGTGGTTGATCCGGGCGTGGCTCAACTTGATAACAAAGACCGAGGTGGTGTCGACAATCATCTTTTCGTAAAGCTCTTCGGGCTTCGGACGATCCATCACCACGACACTCGCCGCGCTGAAGACATCGCCCCGGAGCAGTTCGACCGCCTTGTCGGCGTTGCCCGAGACAATGGTACGGATCATGCCGTTCAACCCCTTGAAATTGACCGTCCAGCGCGTGCGGTTCAAAAAGTCGCGGGTTTCGGGCTTGGTGGTATAGTGGGTGCTCTGGCTAATCATCTGTTCGAGCGTGTCCATCAGGTAGTTCCAATGCGCCTCGTTGATGTCGCCCGTCACGCCGATCACATCGCGGTATTTCCGCAAATCGCGCACGTGGCCACCCAATTGCAACTGCGACATGAAGTCGATCGTCCGGCTGTCGACCGGCGGCGTGCCGACCGACACGTCGTGCCCCTCGCGGATGTTACGCAGGAGCTTTTTAGCCTCCACAGTTACGCCATCGGTGTCGAGCAGGGTGTCGATTTTTTTGACAAATTTGCCCCGTTGTGCGCTCAGCTCAAAGGCTTTGGAGTCGTTGTGGGGGATCAGCATCAACGACACGTGCATATACCCCGGCAGGTCTTCCCGGAATTTGAGCAGGTATTCGTTGATCTCGGCCTGCTGTTTGGCCGGATCGTCCGGCTCCTCCATGCAGACGCTGACAAAGCTCTTCAGGTTGTCAAAAATCCGCGCTGGCAGAAGGATCTCTGCCCGTTCGCCTAACGATTCGTACAGGTTCAGAATCTGTTTCGCCTCGTGGCTTAAAAATGCTTTGGGTTCTCCTGTTATTTTCATGATAGAGACAGTATTATGTCCATTTATTTCCCTCGTGGGAGCTCCTACAAGCCCAAAATACTGCGTTACGCTTCCTCGCCAAAATGCTCGAGTACCTTTAGTACACTGCGCTTTTGTCTCGGTCGCAAGCCTTGTCTTTTGAACTTGTAGAAACTCCCATTTGGGGGTTCCTTTTGTTGGGTTTTGGCTGAGAGGACCTTTTTGTAATAAAAATCACATTTTTACCTCTCTTTTTTGCCGCTTTTTCCCGGCAACAAAGATAAAAAGAATTTCTGAAACCAAAAAACAAAGTCAAAAATTTCTTTATTTTGTTCGTTTTAAAACAGAATGATTATTTTTTAACTTTTTAGCCGGTCGCACGATCGAAAAATTGTCCGGCGGTTGCAACGGTCGTTAAAAATAGGTAAAATGTGCAAAAGAACAAAGAATGATTATCTTTGTGCACCATTCTTGCTGGGGGAATAAATTGTGTGTCAAAAAAGGAGAAAAGATGGAGATCATACGGATTGAAAGTGCGGAGAATCCCTATTTCAAAAAGGTTTGGGAGGTCTATGGGTACAGTTTTCCGCTCTACGAACAGCGGACGTTGGAGCACCAATTGACCGCCTTCAAAAGTAACATTTATCACATGGATGCCTACTTCGACGGCGAACGGCTCTTGGGTTTCATCGCCTATTGGGTTTTTCCGGCGTATGTTTACATCGAACATTACGCCATGGCCCTCGAAGAGCGTGGAAAAGGCCACGGCACCCGCATCCTGACCGCTTTTTTGGAGCAGATGGCCGGGCGGATCGTCGTCTTGGAGATCGACCCGGTCGTCGACGAGGTATCGACCCACCGCCTGAGTTTTTACCAGCGTCTCGGCTTCCTCGAAAGTCCGTTTCGCCACCAATGCCCTTCCTATCAGCCCGATGCGGTCGAGGGAGAGTTGTGGGTGCTGACCTATCCGACCACGGTCGATTGCGATTTTTACGACCGGTTTTATAGAGATTTGCAGACGGTCGTTATGGCCAGATAGGCCGGAGCTTCTACAAGCCCAAAATACTGCGTTACGCTCCCTCGCCAAAATGCTCGAGTACGTTTAGTACACTGCGCTTTTGTCTCGGTCGCAAGCCTTGTCTTTTGAACTTGTAGAAACTCCGGCGAGAGAGGTCTTGCACGGTTTCGCCGAAACATTTACCTTTGTGTGCTGAAGAAAATTTCATGGAAGAACGCGATAAAATATTGGCCGAGGCCATCGACGGCGAGTACGAGCACGGTTTTGTGACGGAGATCGAGACCGAAACCATCCCTCGGGGGCTGAGCGAAGAGGTCGTTCGGCTGATTTCTGCGAAAAAAGGGGAACCCGCGTGGCTGACCGATTTCCGCGTGAAGGCCTATCGCCATTGGCTGACGCTCACGATGCCCGATTGGGCGCACCTGAACATTCCGCCGATTGATTATCAGGATATTATCTACTACGCCGCGCCAAAATCCGGCGACGGCCCGCAGAGTTTGGACGAGGTCGACCCCGCGCTGATCGACACGTTCAACCGCCTCGGCGTGCCGATCGAGGAGCAGATGGCGTTGGCCGGCGTGGCTGTCGATGCGGTGATGGACTCGGTTTCGGTCAAAACCACGTTCAAGGAGACATTGGCCGAGTTAGGCATTATTTTCAGCTCCTTTTCGGAGGCCGTGCGCGATTATCCCGAGCTGATACAGAAATACTTGGGCAGTGTGGTGCCCTATACCGACAACTATTTTGCCGCGCTGAACTCGGCGGTCTTCTCCGACGGCTCGTTTTGTTACATTCCCCGGGGGGTGCGCTGTCCGATGGAGCTGTCGACCTATTTCCGGATCAATGCCGCCGGAACAGGGCAGTTCGAGCGGACGTTGATTGTGGCCGACGAGGCCTCCTACGTGAGCTATTTGGAGGGGTGTACCGCCCCGCGCCGCGACGAAAATCAGCTCCATGCCGCCATTGTCGAGATTGTGGTACTCAAGGATGCCGAGGTCAAATATTCGACCGTGCAGAATTGGTACCCCGGCGACAAAAACGGGGTCGGAGGCATCTACAATTTTGTGACCAAGCGCGGAATTTGCAAAGGCGACAACGCCAAACTCTCTTGGACACAGGTCGAGACCGGCTCGGCCATCACGTGGAAATACCCCAGCTGTATTTTGCAGGGCGACAACTCGTTCGGCGAGTTTTACTCGGTGGCGCTGACCAACAACCACCAGCAGGCCGACACGGGAACCAAGATGATCCACCTCGGGCGCAACACCCGCAGTCGGATCGTCTCGAAAGGCATCTCGGCCGGGCAGAGCCAAAACAGCTATCGCGGGCTGGTGCGTGTGGCCAAAAAGGCGGAGAACGCCCGGAATTTCTCGCAGTGCGACTCCCTGCTGATCGGCGACCGGTGCGGCGCGCACACCTTTCCCTACATCGAGGTTCACAACCCCTCGGGGCAGGTCGAGCACGAGGCAACGACGTCGAAAATCGGTGAAGAACAGCTTTTTTACTGCAACCAGCGGGGTATTTCGACCGAAGATGCCGTGGGGCTGATCGTCAACGGATACGCCCGGGATGTGTTGAACAAATTGCCGATGGAGTTTGCTGTTGAGGCACAAAAATTATTGGCGTTAAGCCTTGAGGGCAGTGTAGGATAATAAATAAATAGGTAAATATGTTGACCGTAACCTCTCTCCGCGCCAATGTCGGAGAAAAAGAGATACTCAAAGGGATTGACTTACAAGTCAATGCCGGTGAAGTCCATGCCATCATGGGGCCTAACGGCTCCGGAAAAAGCACGTTTGCCTCGGTCTTGGCCGGGAGCGAGCGGTACGAGGTGACCGCCGGGACGGTGCTTTTCGAGGGGCGTAACCTGTTGGACAAAAGCATCGAAGAGCGCGCCCGCGAGGGGCTTTTTCTCGGATTCCAATACCCGGTGGAGATTCCGGGGGTCAGCATGGCCAATTTTATGCGGCTGGCACTCAACGAACAACGCAAATACCGGGGCGAAGAACCGCTCACGGCGGCGGAGTTCCTGCGGCGGATGAAGGAGAAGGCGGCCATCGTTGAGTTGGAGAGCAAAATGACCAACCGCGCTGTCAACGAGGGCTTTTCGGGTGGCGAGAAGAAGAAAAACGAAATCTTCCAAATGGCCATGCTCGACCCGAAATTGGCCATTTTGGACGAGACCGACAGCGGCTTGGACATCGACGCCCTGCGCGTGGTGGCCACCGGGGTGACCCGCCTGCGCCGACCGGACAACGCCACGATCGTTATCACCCACTACCAAAGGCTGTTAGAGTACATTGTGCCCGATTTTGTCCACGTCCTCTATAATGGCCGGATCATCAAAACGGGCGGCAAGGAGCTGGCGTTGGAGTTGGAGGAACGAGGCTATGATTGGTTGATAAACCCGGAGCTTTAAAAAGTCCAAAATACTGCGTTACGCTCCCTCGCCAAAATGCTCGAGTACGTTTAGTACACTGCGCTTTTGTCTCGGTCGCAAGCCTTGTCTTTTGAACTTTTAAAAGCTCCTTTATAAAAAAGGTATGCCCACGATAGAAAAAAAACTGATCGACCTCTATTTTGCCAACCTCGATTTGATCGAGGAGGGGCTTCCTGCGGCGTTTAACGCCCACCGGCGCGAGGCGATCCAGTCGTTCCACCTGACGGGGTTGCCCACCCGCCGCGTGGAAAAATACAAATACACCGACATCCGCTTCCGCTATGAGGGCGATTTCGAGCAGTTTTTCACCCCCGTTGGCCGCTGGAACGGGCAGTGGCAACCGCTTGTCGAAGAGGCCTTTGTGATTCGCCTGCTGAACGGCTATGCGGCGGGCGACGAGGTGCTGACCGTGCTTGAAAATGGCATCATTTTCGGCTCTCTCCGCGCGGCGGCAACGGCCTGTCCTGAACTTATCTCCAATTATTACAACCGGCTGACCGACAGCGAGTCAGACCCGATCGCTTCGCTCAACACGGCTTTTGTTCAGGACGGGGCGTTCATCTACCTGCCGCCAAAGGCGATCGCCGAAAAGCCCTTTGTCGTCCTTTGTGGCCAAGATGCGCCTGAGGATGCACAAATTTACACCCGCACCCTCGTAGTGGCCGAGGAAAACAGCGAGGCGAAGGTCATTTTGCAATCCTGCCCCTCCGACAACTGCGTTTTTCTGGAAAATCGCCTTTCGGAGTGGTTTGTGGGCGAGGGGGCACGGATTGAAAGCGTTGAGGTGCAGGCCGCGAACGAGCGGTCGACCCTGCTGACCAGCCATTTTGTCGATCAGCGCGCCGCGAGCCGGTACCTGTCGTTGGCTCTCACCGCCGGCGGAAGCGTGATCCGAAACAACACGTCGGTCTACCTCAACGGTCGCGGGGCGGAGAGCCACCTCTACGGCCTCTTTTTGGCCGGCGAGGGGGAGCAGGCCGATGTTTATACAAATATTGACCACCGGGTGGCGGATTGTGTCAGTTACGAGGACTTCCGGGGGGTCGCTTCGGCGGACGGTCGGGGGTCGTTCAACGGCCGCATCCGGGTGGCTCCCGATGCCCAGCGGACACAGGCTTTTCAGCAGAACCACAACCTGTTACTGAGCGACGGGGCGGTCATCCACACCAAGCCCCAGCTGGAGATTTACGCCGACGATGTGAAGTGTAGCCACGGAGCCACGGTCGGGCGGTTAGACCCGCAGGCGGTCTTTTATATGCGCCAGCGCGGCATCGGCGAGGCCGAAGCCCGGCGGTTGCAATTGTATGGTTTTGCCCGCCGACTGATCGACCACCTTTCACTCGCCCCGGTGGCCGAGGTGTTGGATCGGTTGGTGGCAGAAAAGATTGAACAACTGTAATGGACATCAATAAAATACGCGACGATTTCGACATCCTCTCCCGCCGGGTTTACGGCAGGCCGTTGATCTATTTAGACAGCGGAGCCACCGCCCAAAAGCCACGCCGGGTGATCGAGACCATCGACCGCCTCTACCGCGAGGTGAACGCCAACGTACACCGGGGCACCCACTTCCTGAGCGAGCGCATGACCGAGGAGTACGAATCGGCACGCGCTGTGGTTCAGGGATTTATCGGTGCGCACTCCCCGAACGAGGTGGTCTTTACCAGCGGCGCAACAATGGCCATCAATCTGGTCGCATACAGTTTCGGCGAAAAATTCGTCCAAAAGGGCGACAACGTGATCGTCTCCGAAATGGAGCATCACTCCAACATCGTCCCTTGGCAACTGCTCTGTCAACGCAAGGGGGCGCATCTGCGCGTGATACCCTTTGCCGACGACGGAACCTTGCTCATCGACCGCTTGACCGAGCTGATCGACGCTCGCACACGGATCGTTGCCGTCACCCAAGCCTCGAACACCCTCGGCACTCGCCCCGATCTTCCGCGCATCATTGATATGGCCCACCACGCCGGTGTGCCGGTGTTGGTCGACGGCTGTCAGGGCATTGTCCACGGCGGAGTGGATGTAAAGGCCTTAGATTGCGATTTTTACGCCTTTTCCGCCCACAAACTCTACGGCCCCACGGGGATCGGCGCGCTCTACGCCAAAGCGCAGTGGCTCGAAGCGATGCCCCCCTTCCTCGGCGGCGGCGATATGGTCGGCACGGTTACCTTTGACGAGACCACCTATGCCGCCCCGCCACTCAAATTTGAAGCCGGAACGCCCAATTTCGTCGGTGCAGTGGGCATGGCCGAAGCCATTCGCTACATCCAAACCTTAGACGCTCAGGCTGTTGCGGCGCACGAAGAGGCGCTATTGCGTTACGCCACCGAGCGGCTGTTGGCCATTGACGGCGTGCGAATCTATGGCCAGACTGCGGACAAATGCAGCATCGTCTCCTTCACCGCCGAGGGGGCGCACCCTTACGACATCGGGATGATGCTCGACAAAACCGGGGTCGCCATCCGCACCGGCCAACATTGTGCCGAGCCGGTGATGAGCCACTATGGGGTCACAGCCATGGCGCGCGCCTCGTTCGCCCTCTACAACACCTGCGAGGAGGTCGACGCGCTGGCCGACGGTTTAATCCGAGTGCTTGCGCTTTTGCGCGGATAATACGTTGAACTCTATGCTATTACACGATCAACTGAAATCGTTTCGGGTCATCTTGGCCAGCCATTCGCCCCGCCGCCGGGGGTTGTTGTATCAGGCGGGGATCGACTATGTGCTGGCCGAGGGGTACGAGGTCGAGGAGTGCTATCCCGCGACGCTTCCTGCCGACGAGGTGCCGCAATACCTCGCCGAGCTGAAATCGCAGGCCTATCCCGGCGCGCTCGCCCCCGGTGATATTCTAATTACCGCCGACACAGTGGTTTGCCTGCACGGGCAGATCATCGGCAAGCCCGCCGACCGGGACGATGCCGTGGCCATTCTCAGCCGCCTTTCGGGCAATCGCCACACCGTGGTCACGGGCGTTACCCTGCGTTCGGCGCAGAAAAAACTCTCTTTTTCAGCGCATTCCGATGTCTTTTTCCGAGAGCTGACCCGCGAGGAAATCACCTATTACATCGACACCTTTCGCCCCTTCGACAAGGCCGGGGCCTATGGCATTCAGGAGTGGATCGGCTCGGTCGGCATTACCCGCATCGAAGGCTCGTTCTATAACGTCATGGGCCTCCCGATCCAGCAACTCTACCAACGCCTCGGCGAGTTTGCCCGCTCACTGACAGAAAAGGGGATGGAATAAATAAAAATCTCCTCCTTCTGGGAACTATCTCACCGACCGAAGCAGGCAAGTCGCCCGCAGGGCGGTGCCGAAAAGCGGAGGGAGGTAACGAGGAGTACCCGAGCCGATAGGCGAGGGGGAGGTGGTAGGTTTTTACAGGTTTTTAGCCAGAATTTCTATTTTCACAGCGTGTTCCTCCTACTTTTACATTGACCCCAAAATTTAAATGCGTTAGACGTGGGGTCATTTTTGGCCGATTTTTTGTACCTTTTCGGCTTCTAAACGAATTACACCGAATTATTCACTTAAAAAAGCATAGTCAGATGAAACACGAAATGCCACAATTACCTTATGCCCAGCAGGCGTTGGAGCCTTACATGAGCCGCGAAACGCTGGAGTACCACTATGGGAAGCACCTGCAAGCCTATGTCG
Organism: Rikenellaceae bacterium; assembly: GCA_031262465.1. Lineage (GTDB taxonomy): Bacteria > Bacteroidota > Bacteroidia > Bacteroidales > Rikenellaceae > JAJQAW01. The sequence goes on along the minus strand of JAISHQ010000050.1, from coordinate 18,283 downwards.
ACAACCTGAATAAATTCATCGCCGACACCCCCTTTGCCGATGCCTCGTTGGACGAAATCGTCAAAAAAGCCGAGGGGGCAATCTTCAACAACGGCGCGCAGGCGTGGAACCACACCTTCTTCTTCCTGACGCTTTCGCCCGCCGCTCAAAAACAGCCCTCGGGCAAGCTGGCCGAGGCCATCGACCGCGATTTCGGCTCGTTCGAGCAGTTCAAGGAGCAGTTCAGTGCCGCCGCCGCAGGTTTGTTCGGCTCGGGATGGGCTTGGCTGGTGGCGGACGAGAGCGGCAAACTGTCGATCGTCCAAGAATCGAACGCCGGAAACCCGCTTCGGCGCGGACTGACCCCGCTGGTGACCTGCGACGTGTGGGAACACGCCTATTACATCGACTACCGCAACCGCCGCCCGGAATTTATCAAAAACTTTTGGGAAATCACCGACTGGAACATCATCGAAGAACGGTATAAATAACCACGAGGTAGAGAAAAGAACGATGAAAAGCGGCTGTCTCTATTCCGAGACAGCCGCTTTTGTGTGATTTATCCCGTACCTTTTTTAGGTATGAGCAAAGGGCCTTGTTTGCCGATTTACTCGATCGTTATGGCTTTGTACTTGGGTACCAGCCCTTTCATCAGAAGCCAACCGACGAGGTAAGCCACGGCACAGATCGAGAAAATGATGAAATAGCCCGAATTGATCCCCTCAAAGCCCATGAATCGCATCCCGGTATTTTGGGAATAATCGAACAGCACCCCGGAGCCTTTGTTAATCAGGAACGAGCCGATGCCGCCGACCATGCCTCCGATGCCGGTGATGGTCGCCACTGCCGATTTGGGGAACATATCGCCGATGGTCGAGAAGAGGTTGGCCGACCAAGCCTGATGAGCCGCCCCGGCGATCCCGATGATGATGACCGGCAACCAATAGGAGTAAGCCCCCAGGGGTTGAGCCAGCAGAGCCAACAGCGGGAAGAGGGCGAAGATCAGCATGGCGCGCATACGACCTGCATAAGGGTTCATCCGCTTTTTGTCGACGAAATAGGTCGGCAACCAGCCGCCCCAAATCGAGAGCATGGTAATCAGGTAGAGCACGAAAATGGGCAATGACACCTCGGTGCCCGTCATCCCATAGACCGAGCTGAGGTAGGCCGGAGTCCAAAAGAGGTAGAACCACCACACCCCGTCGGTCAGGAATTTACCGGCGGCAAAAGCCCACGTTTGACGAAAGCGGAAACATTGGGCAAAGGTGAGTTTTTTCTCCTGAGCGGCCTCGACTTGCTCTTCGGCGGGGCTGGGCGATTCGCTGTCTTGGAGGATATAGTCCAACTCGGCGCGGTTGACCCGGGGGTTCCGTTCCGGTTTTTTGTAGAGGAATTGCCAAAAGCCCATCCAAACAAAACCCAGCGCGCCGATCACCAAAAACGAAGTTTCCCAGCCCCACGCTTTGGCGATGAACGGGATAGTCAGCGGAGCGATTAGTGCTCCGATTTGTGCCCCCGAATTGAAGAGGCTGGTGGCAAAACCCCGGTCTTTCTTGGGGAAATATTCGGCGGTGGCCTTGATGGCCGCCGGGAAGTTGCCTGCCTCACCGAGTGCCAGCACGATTCGGGCAAAGACAAACAAGGTGACACTCACGCTGACCACCCGCGAGGTGACCCCTAAGGCGACGATCGCCTCCCGCGCATGGGCAAAGCTGAAAGTCCCTTCGCCAGCGACGATGCCTGCCGTCGCAATGCCGCAAAAGGCATGAAGGCAAGCCCCGAGAGACCAAATGCCGATGGCCCACAGGAAGCCCTTTTTGGTGCCCAACCAATCGACAAAACGCCCGGCGAAGAGCATACTGATCGCGTAGAAGATCGAAAAGAGCGAGGTGATGTTCCCGTAATCGCCATTGGTCCAGCCAAATTCCGGCGCAATAAAATCGACCCAGGTCAGTGAAAGCACCTGACGATCCATGTAATTGATGGTGGTCGCGAAGAACAACATGAGGCAGATCACCCACCGGTAGTTGGTCATCTTTTGTCGCTGAGCGGATGTGTTCATAGGGGTTAATAGTTAGGTGTATGGTTTCAACGTTTGTTTTTGGCAATAATCGCCAGCGCGTGGCGGCAGGTGTCGGTGATCTGCTCCCAACGACGGGCGGCGACCGTCTCTTTGGGGAAGAGCTGAGACCCCATGCCCACGCAGAGCGCGCCCGCTTTGACCCACGCCGAGAGGTTCCCCTCGGTCGGTTCAACCGCTCCGGTGGCCATCAACATCGACCACGGCATGGGTGCCATTGCATTTTTCACGAACGACGGGCCGCCGACCTCGCCCGCCGGGAAGACCTTGCAGACGTCGCACCCCGCCTCCTGTGCCGTGCCGATCTCCGTGACCGACCCGCATCCCGGCACATAAGGAATCAAGCGGCGGTTGCAGATTTTGGCCACCTCGGGGTTGAACAGGGGGCTGACCACAAAATTGGCTCCCAATTGGATGTAGAGTGCGGCGGTGGCCGGGTCGACCACCGTCCCCGCGCCCAAGATCAGGCCGGGGCACTCCCGAGCGGCAAATTTCACGAGCTGACCGAACACCTCGTGGGCAAAATCGCCCCGGTTGGTAAACTCAAACGCCCGCACACCGCCGTCGTAACACGCTTTGAGGACGTTTTGGGCCGTTTCCAGATCGCTGTGGTAAAAAACGGGCACCATACCCGTCGAGGCCATGGCCTCGATGACTTCTATTTTTGAAAATTTTGCCATACCTTTTTTATTTTATTCTATGGAACTTCTACAAGCCCCAAAGACAAGGCTTGCGACCGAGGCAAAAGCGCAGTGTACTAAAAACGTACTCGAGCATTTTGCCGAAGGAGCGTAACGCAGTATTTGGGGCTTGTAGGAGTTCCATTTAACGTGATACTCGGCCGGAGCTATCCCCTCTCATCAAGTTTTCAACCTCCGCGACGGTAATTAGGTTGAAATCGCCGTACACCGTGTGTTTCAGGCTTGAAGCCGCTGTCGCAAAATTCAACGCCCGTTGGTCGTCGCCCGCGAAGGTTATCAACCCGTAAATCAGACCCGCCATAAACGAATCGCCGCCGCCGACGCGGTCGACGATGTGTGTAATATCGTACCGGGGAGAGGCAAAGAGGGTCGATCCGTCGTAAAGCACCCCGCCCCACGTGTTGTGGTTGGCGTTGATCGAGCCGCGCAGGGTGATGATAACCTTTTCGGCGCGCGGGAATCGCGCCATCATCTGGCGACAAACCGATTGAAACGCCTCGGCCTCTACGTGTCCGCCGGTTCGCGCGGCATCGAACCCCTCGGGCTTGATGCCAAAGACCCGCTCCGCATCCTCCTCGTTGCCGAGGATCACCTGACACCCCTCGACCAGTGCGGGCATCACCTCCGAGGCGTGTTTGCCGTATTTCCACAGGTTTTTCCGGTAATTCAAATCGACCGAAACGGTAAGCCCCAATCGGTTAGCCGCCTGAATCGCCTCCAGACAGACATCGGCCGCCCCTTGCGACAAGGCGGGAGTGATGCCCGTCCAATGGAACCAATCGGCCCCGCGAAAGACTTCGTCCCAATCAATCATCCCCGGCTCGATTTCAGCAATGGCCGAATGGCTCCGGTCGTAAATCACTTTGCTGGGGCGCGCAACGGCTCCGGTTTCGAGAAAATAGATGCCCATCCGCTCGCCGCCACGCAGGATGTGATCGGTCGCAACGCCGAATTTGCGCAACTCCATTAGACAGGACTCGGCGATGTCGTTCGCGGGAAGGCGTGTCACAAAGGCGGTCGGGATGCCGAATTGAGCCAACGAAACGGCCACATTGGCCTCGCCACCGCCAAAGGTGGCTGTAAATTCTTTTGCTTGGGAGAATCGCAAATAGCCCGGCGTAGCCAATCGCAACATAACCTCTCCGAAGGTAACAACTTTTTTCATGTGGTGTTATATCTATTCTAAAATGGTTGGGTCAATACCTATTCGATATAGGACAAAGATAAGGAAAGTTTTCGTGATTGTGCGTACCTTTTCTTACCTTTGTACCTGAATCAGGAATAGAATTATGGCAGAAAATAGCATATTGAACCGGTTAGACGGTCTGAAAATCAAATACGAAGAGATCGGTCAGCAGATGACCGACCCGGAGGTGATTGGCGACATGAAGCGATTTGTTGCCCTCAACAAGGAGTACCGCGAACTTCAGCCCTTGGTTGAGGCGAGCGAGCGTTACCGCACGGCGGTCGCCAACTTGGAGGAGGCTAAGGAGATTCTCCAAACCGAGAAGGACGAGGAGATGCGCGAAATGGCTAAGGGCGAGGTCGATACGCTCGAGCCGAAGGTCGCCCAGCTGGAGGAGGAGATCAAACTGCTGTTGCTTCCGGCCGACCCGCAGGACGGAAAAAACGCGATCATCGAGATTCGCGGCGGCACGGGAGGCGACGAGGCGGCGATTTTTGCCGGTGACCTCTTCCGGATGTACACCAAATTTTTGGATCGCAAGGGGTGGAAATACGAGCTGAACAGCACCAGCGAGGGTGCCGCCGGAGGGTTCAAGGAGGTGGTGATGAAAGTCAACGCCCCGGGGGCTTATGGGGTGCTGAAATACGAGTCGGGCGTTCACCGCGTTCAGCGTGTGCCGCAGACCGAGACCCAGGGGCGTGTCCACACCTCGGCGGCCTCGGTGGCCGTGCTCCCCGAAGCCGAAGAGTTCGATTTGGAGCTGAATATGGGCGATATTCGCAAGGACACTTTTTGTGCCTCAGGCCCCGGCGGGCAGTCGGTCAACACGACCTATTCGGCCATCCGGCTGACCCACATTCCCTCGGGGATCGTCGTGCAGTGTCAGGATCAGAAGTCGCAGTTGAAAAACTTCGACAAGGCGTTAGAGGAGCTTCGCACCCGCTTGTTCAACCTCGAATACCAAAAATACTTGGACGAGATCGCCGGGATGCGCAAGACGCTGGTCTCGACAGGCGACCGTTCGGCCAAAATCCGCACCTATAATTACCCGCAGGGCCGCGTGACCGACCACCGGATCAATTACACGGTCTACAACCTGCCGGCGGTTATGGACGGTGATATTCAGGGATTTATCGACAACTTGCAGGTGGCCGAAAATGCGGAACGGCTCAAAGCCAGCGAGATAAATTAAGGAGACGAATATGAATGCACAACAACTCTTTGACGAGATCAAGGCCAAGCGCAGTTTCCTCTGCGTGGGGTTGGATAGCGACATCGCGAAAATTCCGGAGCACCTGCTGACTCACGACGACCCGGTGTACGAGTTCAACAAGTCAATTGTCGATGCCACAGCGCCTTACACCGTCTGCTACAAGCCCAATCTGGCCTTTTACGAGGCCGCCGGAGCCAAGGGGTGGTACTCGCTGACGAAAATTGTGGAGTACATCAAGACCAAATACCCGAAAATTCTGATTATCGCCGACGCCAAACGGGGCGACATCGGCAACACCTCGCAGATGTATGCACGGGCCTTTTTCTCCGACATGAAGGTCGACGCGGTGACCCTCTCGCCCTACATGGGCGAGGATACGGTGAAGCCTTTTTTGACCTTCGCGGACAAATGGGCGGTGCTTTTGGCGTTGACTTCCAACCCGTCGGCCTCGGATTTCGAGATGCAACAGTTAGTCGACGGGGACAAACTCTATGAAAAGGTGATCAAAACCTCGATGAGCTGGGGTACCCCGGATAACACGATGTACGTTGTGGGCGCGACCCGTCCCGAGATGTTGGCGGGCATCCGGCAGATCGTCCCCGACCATTTCCTCTTGGTGCCGGGTGTCGGCGCGCAGGGCGGCAGTCTGTCCGAGGTGGCCAAATATGGCCTGAACAGCCGTTGTGGTCTGTTGGTCAACTCCTCCCGCGCAATCATCTACGCCGACTCCAGCGTCCACTTCGCCCAAGTCGCCGGCGCGAAAGCCAAAGAACTCCGCGACGAAATGGAGGGGTTGTTAATGGAGATTCTTTAGGTGGCTTCATAGATCAGCGATAAATCAAATCATGAGATAATTATGAACATCGTTTATTTGATAGGCAACGGCTTTGACATCAATCTCGGGATGAAGACCGGTTATAAAGATTTTTATAACTATTATTTAAACTTGCCGAAAGATGGTGATTCTGATGTTATAAAATCTTTCAAGGAGGAATTGGAGACAGAGCGTTTTAATAATTTCGATAATTGGTCTGATTTGGAACTTGCGTTAGGTGGTTATCTTGAATTTTTGGATACAGAACAGGCCGTAGAACTTTATGAACATCTGGTAGAAAAGCTATCCGAATATATTAAACTCGAAGAAGAACGATGGCCGTTCAATGTAGATAAGAAGAATTTGTTTTGTGAACACCTGATATCCTCGTGGCAAAAATTATATCCAGCAGAGATTACAGCTATAAATACATACTTGTCTCAATGGCATAATCAAACTTGGAATATTCAAATCATCACCTTCAATTATTCACGATCCATTGAACGTATAATTCAGAACCAGCCACCCTTGCTGATAAAAAGACGCCCCAATGGTTCAGAAACATATTTAAGGTCAATCGAGCATATACATGGGTATGTAGAAGAAAGGATGATTTTGGGTGTGAATGATACGTCTCAAATAGCTAACGAGAAACTTCGTGGAGAATCACGAGTTACAGAGCGTTATGTAAAATCCGAACGCAATAAAAGATGTCGAACGGAACATGATGCGAAATGTAAGAAATGGATAGAGGAAGCGAATTTGATCTGCACATTTGGAGTCTCTTATGGCGACACAGACAAAAAGTGGTGGGAGGCTATTGGAACTCCTCTGAAAAAAGGTTGCAAAATGATTTTATTCGCATTTAATAACGAAAAAGTATTTACAGGAAACCAGATTAATCTTAAATACGAAGAAGAAGATAGAATAAAAGATCATTTTTTAAAACAAGCTGGTTTGCAAGATACGAAAAATAACATAAAGGAGAACATATACGTGGCTTATAATACGAATATGTTTAAACTTGACATAGGCAAGAGAGTTGATGATCGCAAAGAAGAACCCGTTGCCATTACCGTCGTAGGAGGAGAGCCATTGCCCTTTCCCTTCACTGGAATCACACTTCCAAAGCAATAGCCCTCGTTTGAGGGCTATTTTCTTTGCTGTTTTTTCAGTCAACTACTCATTCACCGTTGGGAGGAAGGAGAAGTCGCGGGAATAGCGCAACATTTGGTCGATGTAGCCCTCGGTGTAGGTGACTTTTATGTCGGTGATTTGTCCGCCGGTGAGCACCGGTTCGTAGACCGGATTGACAAAGCCCGCGTAGGGAGCCAGGTTCAGCGTGGCATAACGTTCCAACACTTCGGCGTGCAGGGCCGGGTCGACCTTTACACCATATCCTTCGACCAAAGCCTGCCCGGCGGCAAAATCGCCGGTCGACTTGATGTGTTGCACCAAGTTCAATAGCCGCCCGAAGAGGGTGCGCAGTTTTTCAAAATCGTTGACCACGATGTAGGTTTTCCCATTTTCCACCCGCTTTTCGATCACATTTTCGGCCCGCCCCTGTTCATAGCACCACGCCGCGATGAGCATCCGGTTGCGCATGTGTGCCTCCTCGATGTTCTTGCCGGGCTGGATGCGGGTCAGCTGGGTCATCAGGCCGTTCATGACGTATTTGGCGTATTCGGCCCACGCGCCGTCCAGCGAGGGGAGCAGTCCCAATTCGACCATTTTCGGGTCGGCGATGTAATAGAGCGCGAAGAGATCGGCGCGCGCCTCTTCGAGGGTCGAACCGTAATTGCGCAATTCGTCGCCCCGCACGCCCGGAGCCAATTGCCCCGAGCCGTGCCCGAGGCATTCGTGCAGGTCGGTGTGGAGGTTATCGGCCAGCGAGCCGTACTCGTCCATCCGCCGCCGGTCTTCGGCGCGGAGCACAAACTCGTCGTTGAACCCGTCGCCGCGCGAGGCTTCGGTATAGGCTGAGGTGATGTTCTCGATGGTCACCGATTTCGACCCGTAATCGCGCCGAATCCAGTCCGAGTTGGGCAGATTGATCCCGATCGGCGTGGGTGGAAAGCAGTCGCCGCCCAACATGGCCGCCGTTATCACCTTGGCCGACACGCCTTTGACCTCCGGTTTGCGGAATTGCGGCTCGATCGGCGAATGATCCTCAAACCATTGGGCGTTGGCGCTGATCGTGGCCGTGCGCTTGGTGGCCTCCAAGTTCTTGAAGTTGACCAGCGACTCCCACGACCCCTTGTAACCCAGCGGGTCGCCGTACACTTCGATGAATCCGTTTACAAAATCGACCTGCGAGTCGTCGCCCACCCACAACACGCTGTATTTATCAAAGGTATGCAGGTCGCCCGAGCGGTAATAGGCGATGAGGGTCTCGATCGTCTCGCGCTGGTGGTCGTTTTCGGCCACGGTTGCCGCCTTTTCGAGCCAGCCGACGATCCGGTCGATCGCCGCGCCGTACATTCCGCCCGATTTCCACACCCGTTCGGTCAGCACGCCGTTTTCCTTGACCAACCGGCTGTTGAGGCCGTAAGAGACGGGGGTGCTGTCGCGTGGGTCGACCTGAGCCGCATAAAAACTTTCCGCCTCGGGCTGGGTGACCCCCTCGTAATAGTGCATGGCCGAGGTGGTTAGCAAATCCGAATCGGCATCGAGGTTGACCCGCTTGGCGTAGAGCGTGGGGTTAAAAATGGCCGGTTCGATGGCCGCCAACAACGCCTCGCGCGAGCCGAAATCGGTGGGCAGGCTCTCAGCCGGAATAGCCCCGATCAGCGTGTTGAAATAGGCCGCCGAAAATCCGGGGGTGAATTTGTCCATCGAATAGTGGTGGTGGATGCCGTTGGCAAACCACACCTTTTTGAGGTATTTTTCAAATTCCGCAAATTCGGCACTCGAGCGGTCACCCTTATAATTAAGGTAAATAGCCTCAAGCGTTCGGCGGATCGCGAGGTTGTATTTGAAATTTTGATCGTACAGGATGTCGCGCCCGCAGACCGCCGCTTGGCTTAGGTAATAGATCAGCTCTTTCTGCCTGAGGCTCAGCGAGTCGAAGTCCGGCACCTGATACCGCAGCACCTTGATGTCGTCGAACCGGTCGATCTGCCACTCAAAGCCGGTGGGCTGGGTTGTTGTTTGTTCGCACGCCTGAAAACCCGCCGCGCACAGGGTGATCGCCATCATAGTCATTGTTAATTTTTTCATTGTTTTTCGATTTTGTGTACAAATATAATGCAAATTCGCCGAATTTCCATCTATTTTAGGTAAAAATAACCCGTGGCAGTGTTTTTGCTAAAAATATGGGAAATCAGATAACCATAAATCCTCTCATTAAAACATCACTCAACTATGAAGAAGTATTTTGCAGAACTGTTCGGAACCATGGTCTTGGTTCTGATGGGTTGTGGTGCCGCCGTGTTTGCCGGTGCCGCTCAACCTTTTTCGTCGGTCGGGACGCTCGGCGTGGCTTTTGCCTTTGGGCTGGCCGTGCTGGCCATGGTTTACACGATCGGTAAAATCTCTGGGTGTCACATCAACCCGGCTATCACCATCGGGATGTGGGCCTCGAACAAAATCTCGGGCAAGGATGCGGCCCTATATATGCTGTTTCAGGTCGCTGGAGCGATCATCGGCTCGGCCATCCTCTGGTTTTTGGCCAAAGATTCCGGCTCGACCACGACCTTGACAGGGGCCAACTCCTACACCCACCTCGGGCAGGCCTTGGTCGCCGAAGTGGTCTTCACCTGCCTCTTCGTGTTAGTCGTGTTAGGCTCCACCTCCAAAGGGGCGAACAACGCCTTTGCCGGGATAGCCATCGGCTTGGCGCTGGTCTTGATCCACATCGTGTGCATCCCGATCACCGGCACCTCGGTCAACCCCGCCCGGAGCATCGGCCCGGCCCTCTTTGCCGGCGGAGCGGCCCTCTCCCAACTGTGGCTCTTCATCGTCGCCCCACTCGCAGGCGGCCTGCTGGCCTCGCTGATCTGGCGTGGGCTGGAAACGGAAAAGGCATAGCTGGAACTGTTCTTAGAGAACCATCGCGCCTTTTTGAAAAAAGGTGCCCCAAAAACTTTTCTGCTTTGGTTTGCAGGGAGATCATCCCTTCAGGACTTCGTTTTATACTGTATTCCCCCGGCCTCTCAAGCGAGCTTGAGCCGGGGGAATACAGCATGAAACGCATTCGCCCGAGAGGCGAATGTGATTTCCCTGAAAGAAAAAGGAGAGGGGAAATGATCTTCTTTGTAAAAAAAATTGTACTTTCGTAAATGTTAAAACGAGGCTTATCGAAAAATAAAAGTTAAAGACATATTGCCCAAGACCTTCCGAACTACCACATCGAGATTCTCGGGCTTTTCTACTACTTGCTGGCGCACGTCCCGGCGTGCATTCATTATGCAGTAGTAGAAAAGCTGTGGTAGGCTTGGAAGGTGTGCAGAGTGGTGCGCGCCTTTTTTTGTTTTAGAGGTTGGTCGCATCCGCATTTTTTCGGTACGGATTCACAAGACAAACTAACCCAATAAAACGATATGACGATGGATTTCAATGACCGAATCAAACAGCTTGCTGAGCGGGTCGAAAAACTGAAAGAGAGTTTGCAAACCGAGGAAGCAACAAAAAATGCGCTCATTATGCCGTTCATTCAGGCGATGGGATACGATGTTTTCAACCCGTTGGAGGTGATGCCGGAATTTACGTGCGATATAGGCACAAAAAAGGGCGAGAAAATAGATTATGCCATCTTGCAGGAGGGTACGCCGATCATTTTGATCGAGTGTAAACATTGGAAAGAACCCCTCACGTTGTACGACAATCAATTGTTGCGCTACTATCATGTCTCCCCGGCCAAGTTTGGGATATTGACCAACGGGATATGTTACCGCTTTTATACCGACCTTGAAACGCCCAATAAAATGGACGAAAAGCCGTTTCTTGAGGTCGACATAACCAACATGAAAGCCAATCAGATCGAAGAATTAAAAAAATTTCAGAAATCGGGCTTCGATATTGACAATATATTGAGTTCGGCCAGCGAGCTGAAATACATGGGCGAGCTTCGCAATCTGATCTCAAAAGAGTTTGCCAATCCCTCTCCCGAGTTGGTGAAGTTGTTCGCGCGGCAGGTTTATGGGGGACAAATCAAGCAAAAGGTGTTGGATCAATTTACGGTGCTGGTTCGCAAATCCATCGCGAATTTTATCAACGATATGATTTCGGACAGGCTCAAAGCAGCTCTGAAAACAGAGGAGGTTCAGCCTGCCGAGGAACCGTCCGAGGAAAAGGATACCGTTGTCAAGGATAAGGCGATTGTTACAACCGGGGAGGAAATGGAGGCCTATTATATTGTGAAGTCGATCCTGCATTCGGTCATTGCCAGCGATCGGATTGCGTATCGTGACGCTCAAAATTATTTTTCCGTCATGATCGACGACAATAATCGCAAAATCGTGTGCCGTCTGTACCTCAATTCGCCCAATAACAAGCGAATTTCTTTTATGGGAGAGGATAAAAAGGAGATTCGGTATCCGCTCAACTCCCTCGATGATATCTATGACCATGCGGCAGAGATCGTCGAAATGGCGAATAAATTCATCTAAGTCCTGTCCTTGTATCGGATCACGAAAAAAGCCGCTCCTCAGGGAGCGGCTTTTTTCGTGGAATTTTTGTTATTTTGCGCTGATTAATTCCATTGGATATGAGACGCAATCTATTTCTTCTATTCCTTGCTCTTTGGGCGGCTATTTTGTCGGCCTGCCGGGGGCGGGATGCCCAGCCGTGGTTCCCACCGGTTCCGGATTATGCGCAGGCCGAGGCGTGGTTTGCCGACGGAGGTTTTCGGGGCGAGGCGTATGACGTTTTTTATATTGTGCCGACCTGCGTTTTCGATTGGCAGACTGTAACGGGCGACACCTGTCACTATATGGATATTGAAAACCCTGACCAGAGAGCCAGTGTCGATGGCCCGATCCGGCTGGCGCAGGGGATATTTGCCGACCAAGCCAATTTCTTCTCCCCCTATTATCGGCAGATCACGCTCGAATCGTGGATGGAGAGCGAGGCGGTGATCGAGGCGCGTTTTAAAACCGCTTACGACGATATTCAGGCCGCATTTGAGTATTATATTGACCACCTGAACGGAGGCCGTCCCTTTGTGCTGGCCGGGCACAGTCAGGGTGGCAAGGCAGTCATCGAACTGCTCAGGCGCGAGATGACCGATGAGCTTTACCGGCGGATGATTGCCGCCTATCCGTTGGGCTTCCCGATCCGGGAGGGGGACACCTCGCCTTACCTGATTCCGGCCACAGCCGCCGACGACACAGGGGTCTTCGTCTCGTTCAATTCGGCCTCGTCGCCCGAGGGGCTTCCGCCCCTGCTCTCGGGCAGTCGCGCGGCGATCAACCCGCTGAATTGGCGCACCGACGACACGCCGGGCACCCCCGCCCAGCATCTCGGTATGGTCTTTACCGCCGCCGACGGGAGCATCGTCTCCGAACAGGCGCACCGGCTTTCGACCCGCCTCGACCCCGCGACCCGCACGCTCGTCGTCTCAGGTGTCGACCCCGACGATTATTACGAACCGGCCTTGTCGGGGCTATTTCCTGTGGGCAATTACCACATCGTGGAGCTGAATTTCTTCTACCGCAACCTGCAACAAAACGTTCATACCCGCGCCTCGGCCTATTTCGCGGCAGGAGAATAAGGAACTTATTCGTTTTTTTGTGAATTTACCAAAATAAGCACTATATTCGTAGAGTAATGGGTACGACAGCAAAGAAAATCGAACCGTTCTATTCCATCCATCCGGGGGAAATATTGAAGGACGAGATTGCATACAGGGGGATCACACAACGTGATTTGGCCGCCAAAATGGGTGTTTCCTATACCCAGCTGAATGAAATTCTGAACGGGAAGCGTCCGGTGAACGTAGAAATAGCTCTGCTCTTCGAGGCCGCGTTGGGGTTGGAACCGGTGGCTTTGGTCAATATGCAGACCCGTTACAACCTGCAAACTGCCCGTGAAGACAGCAACTTAACCAAGCGATTGGAGACTATCCGGAGAATTTGCGCCTCGCTGGCCTGATTCGTTTTCATAGCCCCAAAACAAAATCCGCCCGCTTTCGGATTTGAAAGCGGGCGGGGTTTTTGGTGTGGAGAATACCGGAATCGAACCGGTGACCTTTTGAATGCCATTCAAACGCTCTAGCCAACTGAGCTAATTCCCCATGGAGTGAGAGCAAAGACGACGATCGAAGAAAAAATCAGCGAAGCTGAAAAAATGAGGAGCGAGAGTAAATAAGGAAAACTCGTTTTTCTTTTTACGAGCGGTTCTCATTTTCAGGGATGCGAAGCATTCCTGTTTTTTCAAAGAGCGGCTTTGCCGAACGTGGCGGGCGAATCATCGCCGAGTGAAACGAGGCGGTAATTCCTTCTGTCACTCTTGCGGGGGCAAAGATAGGAAAAAATCGACTGAAAAAACAAGGGGGAATTTAAAAATATCGTTACCTTTGTCCAAGAGACGGAAATTTTTCGGCTTTTCTGTCGGAACGTTTTTGTTTTTGACAAAATGTTTGCATATTTGTGGGATACTAAGAAGCAAAAATAACCTAAAAAAATACGTACTAACCATGGAACTTAAAAAAACAGCGAAGGCCGACCTTCAGAACAAGAAGTCTCTCTTTTTGGAGATCGGTCTGTGTATCTCGTTGCTCCTGATGATCCTTCTTTTTCGGATGAGCCAGAATGAGGCGGTCATTATGGACATGGGCGACGACCGGGAGATCATCGAGAACGAAATGGTCGAAATTACCTTTGAAGAACAAAAACCGCCGGAAGTACAGCAGACGGTGGTGCAGTCGACCGTCGACATCCTTAACATCGTGCGCGACGACAAGAAGATCGAAACCAGCCTTTCGTTCGCCGATTTCGATCAGGATGTATCTTTCGTTTTTGAGCCGGTAGTCTCAACGACCGAAGAGGTGGTCGACACGGACGAACCGTTCCAGCGCGTAGAAAATATGCCGACTTTCCAAGGCGGAGACCTGAATACTTTTCGGAACTGGGTTCAAGGGCGTATGCGCTATCCTGCCATTGCCTCTGAGAATGGTATCTCCGGGCGTGTGATGTTGGAGTTTATTGTTGAACGCGACGGGTCGGTCTCCAATATCAATGTGCTTCAATCGCCCGACCGCTCCTTGAGCGAAGAAGCCGCCCGCGTAGTTGCCACCTCGCCGAAATGGACTCCCGGTTCACAGCGCGGCGTACCTGCCCGTGTAAAGTTTATCGTACCGATCGACTTCCGGCTCCAATAGGGGACAACCAATCTATATACACCAATATCCAAATCTAACATAATAGAAACAAAAAACGTTCTTCCTAAAGGAAGAACGTTTTTTGTTTGGAATGCGGTCTGCCGATCGGTTATTCGATCTCGACCAAAGAGTGGCCGGTCATGGCGGCGGGTTGTTCGATGCCCATGATGTTGAGGATCGTGGGGGCTACGTCGGCCAGCACGCCGTTGTGTACTTGTTTGATTTTCAGCGTGTCAGAGACAACGATGATCGGCACCGGATTCAGCGAGTGCGCCGTGTTGGGGCTTCCGTCGGGGTTGACGGCGTAGTCGGCATTGCCGTGGTCGGCGATGATAACGATGGTATAGCCCTGCTTGCGAGCGGTTTCGACCACGGCTTCGACGCTTTGATCGACGGCCTCGACGGCCTTTTGGATGGCACTGTAAATCCCCGTGTGCCCCACCATATCGCCGTTGGCGAAGTTGAGGGCAACGAAATCGACTTCTCCTTTTTTCAGCTCCTCGACGATCGCATCGCGCACCAGGAAGGCACTCATCTCGGGTTGCAGGTCGTAAGTGGCCACTTTGGGCGAGGGGATCAGGATGCGCGACTCGCCCTCGAACGGTTCCTCGCGGCCTCCGTTGAAGAAGAAGGTGACGTGGGCGTATTTTTCGGTCTCGGCGATGCGAATTTGGCTGTACCCCTGCGAGGCGATGATCTCGCCGAGCGTCTGGGTCAGGTTGTCCTTGTCATAGACGATGTGTACCCCCCGGAACGAGTCGTCGTAACGGGTCATGGTCAGGTAGTAGAGCGGCAGGGTTTTCATCCCGAACTCCGGCATATCCTGCTGGGTCAACACGGTGGTGATCTCGCGCAGGCGGTCGGTGCGGTAGTTGAAACAGAAGACCACGTCGCCCTCTTGGATGGTCGCCAGCGGCTGACCTGCGGCGTCGGTCACCACCACGGGGCGGATAAATTCGTCGGTCACCTCGTTGGCGTAAGATTGGCGAATGGCTTCCAACACGTCGGTGGTTTTTTCGCCCTCGCCGTTGACGTAGAGGTCATAAGCCACCTTGACCCGTTCCCACCGTTTGTCGCGATCCATGCCGTAATAGCGTCCGATGAGCGAGGCCACCTGCCCGTTCGAGCCTTTGAGGTGTTCGACCAGCGAGGTCATAAAGCCGAGGCCGCTTTTCGGGTCGGTGTCGCGTCCGTCGGTCAGGGCGTGGATGTAGACCTTGTCCAAGCCGTACTGGGCCGTCACGTCGCACAATTTATAGAGGTGCTTGTCGAGCGAGTGAACACCGCCGTCCGAGACCAGACCGATAAAATGGACGGCCTTGTCATTGGCTTTGGCATATTGGAAGGCCTCGGCGATCACCGGATTGGAGGCGATGCTGTTGTCCTCGCACGCCTTGTTGATCTTCACCAAATCCTGATACACAACCCGACCCGCGCCGATGTTGAGGTGTCCCACCTCTGAATTGCCCATCTGTCCGTCGGGCAAACCGACATTTTCCCCGCTGGTCAACAGCTCCGCATTGGGATTTTTGGCCATCAAGGAGGTGATGTATTTCGGTGCCATCGAGGCAATTACATCCGATTTCGTCCCGTCGCCTTTTCCCCAGCCGTCCAGGATCATCAATACTGCTTTGTTCATTTGTTCTATTATTTGTTCGTTTGTTTATTCTACTTGGTTAGAAGCCCTAACTAATGGCCATCATTTCGCGGTATTTAGGCAGTGGCCACAACTCATCGTCGACAATGCGCTCGAGGTGGTCGATGTGGTAACGGATCGTGTCCAAATAGGGGCGCACGGTGAGCAGGTAACCGGCGGCGCGTTTTTCGAGGTTCTCCTCGTTGTTGAATATTTTGCGCTGTTCGATCATCTCGTGTACCCCCTCGCGGATCGCCTTGACGTGGCCGGCCACGGTGCGGATCGTCCGAATCTCTTCGGCGGCCAGCTCCTCGTAGCTGTCGGGCAGGATCGCCTTAAGCCCTTGTACGTTCTGAATCAGCACGTTTTGGTACTTGATCGCTGTCGGCACAATGTGGTTGGTGGCCAAGTCGGCCAGCACGCGCGATTCGATTTGAATCTTCTTGACCAAAATTTCGTGTTTGATCTCGCAACGGGCATACAGCTCGGCCTCGCGGTAGATGTTGTGTTTTTTGAACAGAGCCACATTTTCCGGGCGCAGGAAGACCTTGAAGGCATCCGTGGCCACCTGCACATTTTCCAGCCCACGGCGTTTGGCCTCTTCAAGCCACTCCTCGCCATAGCCATTGCCCTCGAAGCGAATGCGTTTCGAGGCGGCGATGTATTTTTGGATCACCTGCAAGATCGCTTCGTCCTTTTTGACCCCCTTGTCGATCAGCTTGTCGACCTGTTTTTTAAACTCGATCAGCGTCTCGGCCACGGCGGTGTTGATGACGATCAGCGGCGCGGCGCAGTTGTCCGAGGCACCGGCCGCCCGAAACTCAAAGCGGTTGCCGGTGAAGGCAAAGGGCGAGGTGCGGTTGCGGTCGGTGTTGTCGAGCAGGATGCTCGGAATTTTGCCGATGTCGAGTTTGATGTCGGTCTTTTCGTCCGGCGTCATCTTCTTGTCGGTGATCCGTTCCTCGATCGAGTCGAGCATATTCGAGAGCGTCGAACCGGCAAAAACCGACATGATTCCCGGAGGGGCTTCGTGCGCCCCCAAGCGGTGGGAGTTCGACTCGCTCTGGATCGAGGCCATCATCAGCGAGCCGTAATCGTTGGCCGCCTTGATCGCACAGACGAAAAAGGTCAGAAATTGGGTGTTGGTGCGGGGGGTTTTGCCCGGTGCCAAGAGGTTGACCCCGGTGTCGGTCATCAGCGACCAATTGCAGTGTTTGCCCGAGCCGTTGACCCCGTAAAACGGCTTTTCGTGGAACAACACCCGGAGTTTATGTTGGCGCGCCACACTGCGCATGACGTTCATCAAGAGCGTGTTGTGGTCGACGGCAATGTTGGCCTCCTCGAACATCGGGGCGCACTCAAACTGATTGGGTGCCACCTCGTTGTGGCGCGTTTTCAGCGGAATGCCCAAGCGATAGGCCTGCTCCTCAAAATCTTTCATGAACTCGGAGACCCGCGAGGGAATCGCGCCAAAGTAGTGGTCTTCCAACTGTTGATCCTTGGCGGCGATGTGTCCCATCAGCGTGCGGCCGGTTTGAGCCAAATCGGGACGCGCCAAAAAAAGTGCCTCGTCGACCAAGAAATATTCCTGTTCCCAGCCCAAGGTCACGTTGACCTCCTTGACATCCTTGTCGAAATATTGCGCCACCTGCGCCGCCGCCTCTTCGACCGCGTTGAGCGATTTCAAGAGCGGGGTTTTGAAGTCCAACGCCTCGCCCGTATAAGCAATGAAAATACTTGGAATACAGAGGGTTTTGCCAATCAGAAAGGCGGGCGACGAGGGGTCCCACGCCGAATAACCGCGCGCCTCGAAGGTGTTGCGCAGGCCACCGGTCGGGAAAGATGAAGCGTCAGGCTCTTGCTGGATCAGCAGTTCGCCCCGGAAAGTCTCCACGCTCCCCCCGTCAAAAGTCGGCTCGAAAAACGAGTCGTGCTTTTCGGCGGTCGAATCGTTCAGCGGCTGAAACCAGTGGGAGTAATGGGTCGCACCGCGCTCGATGGCCCACGTCTTCATCCCCATGGCGATCTGGTTGGCTGTCTTGCGATCCAACTGCGCATTCTCGTCGATCGCCCTGCACATCGCCTCAAAAGCGTCGCGGGGGATGTAATTGCGCATCTTTTCGCGATCGAAGACATCAATGCCAAAGATCGACGATATTTTTTCGTGGGTCGAACGGTGCTGAAACGGCTCCCTTTTCGAAATCTCGTCGAGCGCCTTAAAACGAAGTATGGCCATAAGTAAAGTCGAAAAATTATTGAACCATTTTAATAGAGTAAAAATTTATGATTTATTTCGGACTCTCGTCGGCCCCTTTTCCAGCTTCGATCCTTGACTTACCCCGGTAAGCCATCGG